>JAFGTL010000145.1 GCA_016934125.1 Candidatus Hydrogenedentota bacterium | reverse complement strand
CTCCCCCGCAGCGGCTTGGGGCAGCGCGCCGGGCCGCGCGATCTGTGTGGGCCTGGCGGTGTGCGTATGCCTCGCGGCGGGGCGCGCGGCGCGTGCCGACGATGTGCGCGCGGCCCTCGAGCCGGGGGTGAACGCCGTGCTCCGGGAAGGGCGGATGCTGTTTGTCGAATGCCGGCCGCCCGCGGGCAAGGCGGCGGAAGCCTACCTGGCCAGATACCTGCGGCCTGGCGAAGACTGGCGCACCTATGCCGACAAGGGCGCGGTGGCCATCCGCTACCTGCGGCTGAATCCCGACACGCAACGGGCCGTGTTGCTGGGGATTTTCAGAGATGATTTTGTGGATGCCCGGGGGTGGACGCATACCGTCAAGTACACGGGGAGCGATCAGGAAACCCTGTGGAGCCTGTGCGAATGGTTGACGGGCCGGGGGAGTTCGTACAAGCAGGTGGCCGAGGTGAATCGGCTCGCAACGACGACGCTCCAGCCGGGGCAGCGGATTCTGGTGCCCATGGAACTCCTGCTCGATGTGATGAAGACGCCCACCGTGGCGGCTCCGCCGCCGCCCCCGCCCGGTGTCGAGCCCGACGCCTTGGCAGACATCGACTGGACGGCGCCCGCCGATCTCACCTTCGTCACCAAGGACAACCAGCAGTACGCCCTCTATCGCTTGAAGCCCGGCGAGGCCCTGTACACGGCCGTAGTCGTGCAGTTCACCGATTTCCGCGATAACGCGGCCATCCTCGAGGCCTGCGAGGTGATCCAGCGGGCCAGCGGCATCCCGGATGTGCGCGATATGGAGCCCGGCACCAAGGTGCTCATCCCGATCGCGATGTTGTCGGATCGGTTCAAGCCGGCAAGCAGCCCGGAGCGCCGCGAGTACGAGCACGTGCTCGAAGAGGCCAACCGGCTGCGGGGACAGGTATCGAGCAAGAACCTGCAGGGCGTCGTCGTCATCCTCGATCCGGGCCACGGCGGCCGCGATCAGGGCGCCGCCACCAACAACGGCAAATTCGCCCTGTTCGAGGACGAGTTGAACTACGATATCATGTGCCGGATCAAGCGGTTGCTCGAGACGCAAACGGGCGCGAAGGTGCATGTCACGATGCGCGATCGATCCCAGGGCTACACGCCGCGCGATGATGCCCGGTTCGTTCACGATACCGATGAAGAACTGCTCACCGATCCGCCCTACGCGAACACCGATGCGACGCGCTCCGCCAATCTCCGGTGGTATCTGGCCAATTCGATCTACCGCAGCGAAGTGGCCGCGGGCGTCGATCCGCGGAAGATCGTGTTCACCAGCATCCACACCGACGCCCTGTTCAACGACAAGCTGCGCGGCGCCATGATCTACATCCCCGGCGCACGCTACCGGCGCGATACCGAGTGCCCCTCGCCCCGCTCGTTCTACAACCACTACCGCCAGGTGCGCGAGGCCCCCTCGGCGCAATCCACCGCTGCGGAGCGCCGCCGCGACGAGGCCCTGTCGCGCAACTTCGCCGCGGCGCTGCTCGTCGAACTCGGCAGGCAACAGATCAAGCGCCACGACAGCGGCGATCCCATCCGCAACGTCATCCGGCGGAGTCGCACGTCCGAGTATGTGCCCGCGGTGCTGCGGAACAGCCTCGTGCCGACGAAGATCCTCATCGAGACCGCCAACATGACCAACCCTACCGATTGCCGGTGGCTGGCTGAGGCGTGGTGGCGCCAGCGGTTCGCCGAGGCCTACGTGGATGCGCTGAAAGCCCACTTCGGCTCGTAACCCCTTGCCGTCAGGCGGGTTCCTGCGGCTCTTTCCATGCCCGGCCGAGGGTGAGGCCGCTCGCAACCAGCGGATCCTCGCTCAGCCCGTTCGCCGCCATCTTGTCCGCGATCCACGCTTCGAGTTGCCCTTCGAGGCGCTCCGCCGTCCCGGGATCCTCGCCGGCGATGTTGTGCAACTCGGCCGGATCCGCCCCCAAATCGTACAACTCGCGCATCGGGGTGCGGTAGAAGTCCTCTTCCCGCGCCAGGATGAACTTGTGCGTCAGCGTCCGGATCGCCCACTTCATCTGCCAGGTGCATTCCTGGCACACGACGAAATCGCGCAACGGCTCGGCGGACTCGCCCCGGATCCACGGCACCAGGCTGAACCCTTCCATGGCCTTCGGGATCTCGAGGCCGCAGGCGTCCAACACCGTCGGCGCGATGTCCACCTGGGCCGCCAAGTGCTCGACCACGCCCGGCCCGGCCTCGGGATGCCGCACAATGAATGGGATACGCACGTTGCCGTCATACAACCCATGGTGGTCGAAGAACACCCCATGCCGGTACATCAGCTCGCCGTGATCGCTCATGACCACCACGAGGGTCGACTCGCGCAGCCCGAGCCGATCCACCGCCTTCAATAACTGACCGATCCCCTCGTCGCAATAGCGGATCTCGCCGTCGTAGAGGGCCGCGATGTATTCCGCGTCCGTGATGTTCCCGCCCAGTTTCGTGAACCACGTTTCGCGCCACGTCTTACCGAGGGGGTGGCGATCCATGCCATCGAGGCTGTGGTTGGCCGGATCGTGGGGATCGCCCTTGTAGAACAGCGTACGGTACGCCCGCGGGGGCAGGTAGGGCGTGTGGGGATCCCAGTAGTGAACCATCATGTAGAAGGGCTCCGAGCCGTGCGTCTCGAGCCACGGGATGGCCCGGCTGTTGATCTCGCGGTTGTCGCCCTTGATGTGCAGTTTCCGGCGGCTGGTGGGATCGACGTAGAACTCGTAGCTCCGGCCGAAACCGTGGCGCCAATCGGCCAGGTTGTCCACGGCGCAGGTGGTGAATCCGGCGTCCTGCATGAGCGTCGGGAGCCAGGGGGAGGTGCGCGGCAGGCCCGTGTTCCCCCCGTGCGACACGATGCCGTGGGTGATCGAGTACTGGCCCGTGCCGATCGTCGTAAACGCCGGATGCGTCGGGATCGCCGGGGCGATCATCCGTTTGAATACGACGCCGTCCGCGGCGAACGCGTCGAGATTGGGCGAGGTCGCCCGCTCGTATCCGTAGCAGCCAAGGTGGTCGGCGCGCAGCGTATCGACCACGATTACGAGAACATTCATCGCCCGTCCCGATCCGGAATCTTCCGTGCATCCTACGCGTTCACACAACGGCAAGGGTGTAGCACGATGCGCCGTGCTAATCAAGGGAAAACGCGCGCTGGCAAGGCCAGCGCGTGGCGCCGGCGCGGCCTGCGCATAGTCCGCTGGCGCGGCCGGCGCCTTTGGGAACGGTTTGACACGGCCCGGCCCGTGGACTAGAATGAAGGACGCGGGATAGCTGGCGCGTTCCCGCACAGCACGAGCCAGACGGATGAGGCGAGTATGAAAGCTCTGACGTGCCCACATTGCGGCAACCACCGGATCGTCACCACCAAAGTCCCGAAGGACGTCATCGTAGTCGTTCCGTGTCCCTCCTGTGGCGAGTTGGTGGTTTTGTTTCGCAACAAGGCCATTGCGCTCAACCGGGAAATCGTCGAGAAGGGCTCGTTCGAGGATCGCAAGATTCACTTCGCCGAGATCATCGCCGAATTCCTCGAATCGGGCATGTTCACCAGCCTCACCGAGTCGTCCCATCCCGAGGGGTTCGAGTTCCCCGCCCAGGATGGTAAGCCCGAAGCCCTCTTCGAAGAACACGACGAGCCTATCACGGAGCGCGAGTTCGAGCGGTTCGTCCGCGTCGACCTCAAGCGCATCGACGAGGCCTCCTACTTCCGCAAGCACTTCGGCTGAGCCGCCCCGTTCAGTCTGAGCCGGCCGGCCGCTCCCCCATCGCCCCGTGACGCGCCGCCACCTGGAACAACGCCACGCCCGCCGCAACCGCCGCGTTCAGGCTTTCCAGCCCCCCCGCCAGCGGGATCCGCACCAAGGCGTCGCACACCTTCCTCACCCCGGGCCGCAGTCCCCGCGTCTCGTTGCCCAACACCAGGGCGCACCGGGCCGGCCAGTCCGTCTCGAACACGCTCGCCTCGCCCGACGCATCGAGGCCATAGGCCCAGAACCCGGCGTCGCGCACTTTCCGAAGCGCCTGGGCCAGGTTACGGCACGTGATCACCGGGATATGGAATACGGCGCCGGCGCTCGAGCGCACGATCGATTCGTCCAGGAGCGCGCCGCCCCGCGCGGGCATGAGCACGCCCGCCGCACCCGCGCCCAAGGCCGTGCGCAGGAGGAGGCCCACGTTTTTGGGATGCTGCACCTGATCCAGCACGAGGAGGAGCGCCCTCGCCGGGCACGCGCCGAGCCACTCGTCGAGCACGGCATATTCCACCGGGCTCACCCGGGCCACAACCCCTTGGTGTTCGTGGGTGCCCGCGAGTGCGTTGAGCTTGGCCTGGGGCACGAAGTCGAAGCGAACCCCTTGTGCCCGCGCGAGCCCGGCCAACGCTACCGCATCCCGCGCACGGGATTCCTGCGCGAGATACAACCGGTTCACCCGGCCCCGGGCGCGCAGCGCTTCGCGCACCGCGTTGGCCCCGAACACCACATCATTGCCCATGGCCGCCATCGTAGGCGGCCGGGGCTGCGAAAGCAACCCCTCGGCCGCCGCTCGCGGCGCGATCCGGGCGAGTTGAGCCGTGTTGACACGTTTCGGTCCCTCATGCTACTGTGTTGCATAGGGTTAGGCTGAGGTAGAAGCGCCGGGGCTTCGAATGACGGATAGACAGCAGTCCATTCCCAGGCAGAGCGCGCCTTTAGAGGGAAGTCGAATAATGAAGAGCGGCCACTTCACACGCGGATTCACCCTCATCGAACTCCTGGTG
>JAFGTL010000144.1 GCA_016934125.1 Candidatus Hydrogenedentota bacterium | reverse complement strand
GACGGCACGAACCACGCCGTCTACTGGGGGAACAACACGTGGTCGCCGGGCGCCGTCGTGGATGCGCGCATCATCCCCGGCACGCAGCGCGTGTTATGCACCTTCACCTCGTGCCACGATCGGCCCTGGGGCGCCATCGCCATCCTCGATCGGCGGCTTGGCATCGATGATCGAGCGGGGGTGGTGCGCACATGGCCCGCATCGGCCATGGATCTCGTGTGGGAGCCCGGCCTGCCGCGGAGCGACACGTACGGATTCGATCTGTTCAAACGCGTCAACCCGAAGTACGAGGATCCCTATCCGCTGAGCGACCGCTACTTCCTCTGTTCGCGCGCGGTGGGCGAAGGCGAGCGGATGGGCCTCTACCTCCTCGATGTCTTCGGCAACGAGACGCTGCTGCACGTGGAAGGGCCCGGGTGCTACGAACCCATGCCGCTCGGGCCCCGGCCGCGCCCTGGGGCCATCCCCTCGCGCCGGAACTTCGATGGCGAGACGGGCACGTTCTACGTCGTCGACGTCTACCGCGGGACGCACATGGAGGGCGTCGAGCCCGGCAGCGTGAGGTTCCTGCGCGTAGTCGAGTCGCCGGAGAAGCGGTTCTGGACGCGGCCGGCCTGGAACGGACAGGGGCAGGAGGCCCCGGCCATGAACTGGCACGACTTCTGCAACAAGCGCATCCTCGGCACGGCGCCCGTCGAGTCCGATGGATCGGCCTGTTTCGAGGCGCCCGCGGATCGGTTTCTGTTCTTCCAACTCCTCGACGCGAAGGGCATGATGATCCAGTCCATGCGAAGCGGCACCATGCTTCAGCCGGGCGAACGCACCGGGTGCATCGGCTGCCACGAGGAGCGCCGGGGCGCCGCGCCCGTTCCGGCCGGGAAGATGCCGATGGCGCTCGAACGGCCCCCGAGCCGCCTGGCCGAGTGGTACGGCCCGCCCCGGGTATTCAATTACCTCACCGAGGTGCAGCCCGTGTTCGATCGGCACTGCGTGCGCTGCCATGACTACGGGAAGGCCGGTGCGGCCGCCCTGATTCTGGCCGGGGATCGGGATCTGACCTTCAACGCGTCTTACACCGAGTTGTGGCGGAAAGGGGCGATCAAAGCCGTGGGCGGCGGCCCGGCCGAGGTGCAGCCGGCCTACTCGTGGGGATCTCACGCCAGCAAACTGATGCAGGTTGTCCGGGCCGGGCACAAGGGGCTCGAGTTAAGCGCCGAGGATCTCGATCGCCTCATCACCTGGATCGATCTAAACGCGCCCTATTACCCCCACTACGGCAGCGCCTACCCGGACGGGCTCAGCGGGCGCGCGCCCCTTACCGGCCCGGAGATGGAACGTCTGGCCAAGCTAGCGGGGATGAACCTGAAGCAACTCGCCGACAACGGGCACAATCCGGGGCCGCAAGTCAGCTTTGACAGGCCCGAACTGAGTCCGTGTCTGGCCTCTTTCGAGAACACCGAGAGCCCCGAGTATCAGGAGGCGCTCGCCATCATCCGTACGGGCCGCGAACGGCTCGAACAGCATCCCCGGGCCGACGCGCCTGCCTTCGAGATGTGCCCAACCGATGCCGCGCGCGAGCGGAAGTACACGGCGCGCCGGGATATCGAATTGCGGAACCGGGACGCCATCCGCACCGGGGCCAAGGTGTACGACGAGTAGCGGGCCGGGTGGGCGCTCAGTCCCCGCGCCCTGCCGATGCCTCGCGGAGGCAGTGGAGCACCAACTCGGGCATGGTGCGGACAAGGGCGAGTTTCGCCGTCTTTCTGAAAGCGATCACCTTCGCCTCCGACGTGGCCTTCACGGTGGACTCGTGGTGGGCGTCGCAGAAGTACGGCATGGGATCGAGCACGCCGAGGAAGAGGCTTTCCCGGTGGATCGGCTCCTCGCCGTCCTCGGTTTCCCGCACGAACGCCCCATCCAGAAGCTGGAACAGCGTGTCCGCCGCGTCCCCCCGAGCGAACAGGACTTCGCCGGCCTCGAGCGTGCGCCGTTCCGGCTGGGTGGCGAACAGGCGCCGGTGTTCGTTGACTTCGTCGACGGCCTTGCGCAGCCGTTCGCTGAACTGCCGGCACAGAATCCGTGTGAACACGGGGAACTCGGCCGTGATCACCGCGAGGTCGTCGGGACGCATCGCGATGGTGTAGCACTCGCCGCGGCTCCGCACCGACGCGACGCGAACCGCCGAGCCGAGGTGGGCCATCTCGCCGATGAAGGCCGGCGACGACACGTCGTGCACGTCGCATGAGGCGAGCACGCCCGGCCGCGAATCCGCCGAGTCGGTGCGTTCTTCGACGTCGAACCCGCCTTTCATGATGAGGAAAATGTCATCTGCGAGTTCCCCGTATCGCGTCAGGTGCTCTCCATCGCCGAAGCGGAGGCACCGCACGCCTGGGCAGCGCTGCTTCAACCGGTGGTACTCGGAGTCTTCGGGGATGCTGAGATCGGCAAGGTCGAATGTGTCTGGCATCGTCGGCTCCACGGCCATAAGGCGGTTTCGTCACGTTGCGCGCTGGCTTCCCCACGGGTTCGATGCTGGTTCATACCACGCGGAGAGGCGGGCGCGCAACTCGTCGGCTACGGGCTTCATCGCGGGCTCGGCGATCAGGTTGCGCCTCTCGCCCGGATCCGCCTGTTCATCGTACAGTTCGTGGGTTGCGCCCTGGTTGTGCACGTACTTGTAGCGCTTGGTGCGCACCATGTACTCGGCGATGGCCCCACGGAGGTTGTGTTCGCTGAATACCGCCGGGGGCCCCTCGAGGGCCGGATCGCGCACCACCGGCGCGAAACTCGATGCGTCAATAGACGCCGGGGCGCCTGGCACCTCCACGAGCGTCGTGGCGCCGGGCGGTTCGCACCCGGCCAACTCGGCCAGCGTCGGATACAGGCCGATCAGTTCCGTCAGCGCTTCCGCCACGGCCGCCTCGGGCAGCGTGCCCGGCCGGCTCACGATCAGGGGCACGCGCACCGACGGCTCGAACATGCAGAACTTCTGGAACAGCCCGTGGTCGCCGTCCATCTCGCCGTGGTCGGAGGTGTACACCACGATCGTATCCTCTGCGAGTCCGAGTGCCTCCAACTCGCGGTAGACGAGGCCGACGCAGGTGTCGACAAACGCCAGATTCCCGAGGTAGCCGGCCCGGGCCGCCCGCAGGCACGCCTCTCCCTGATCCTGGAATACGTGGATTCGGTTCTGGATATGCTTCGGATAGCCCGAGATATCCCCTACGGGCGGGAGTTCCATCTCGTTGATCGTGTATTTCTCGGCCCATTCCCGGGGCGGATAGAAGGGCGTGTGCGGTTTCATGAAGCTCGTCACGAGGAAGAAGGGTTGATCCGCATAGCGCCGGAGGAACTTCGCGGACTCCCGCGCCAGGAACATGTCCAGGTGATCTTCCGTATCGAGTCCGGACACCACGGAACGGAAATCAAACCGCTCCACCGCGCCCGCCCAGGGGCTCGGGCCGTCCCACAAGTCCGCCACATCCGGAAGGCCTGCGCCATCATCGATCACTGTCTCGAAGAAGCCGGGGGAGAGGGGGTGATTGGCCACCTCGTTGGCGTAATGGCGGGCCTTCGGGCCGAGATACATGAGCCAGTCATCGATGGAGAGATAGTACTCGAACCCGTGGTTGTGGGCGTCGTTGAAGTGCATTTTCCCGATGAGGCCCGTCAGATACCCTTGGGCCGCGAAATGGTTCGCCATCGTGCGGAATCGCCAATCCAGCCGATCGCTGTTGTTGATGGCGCCGGTGCTGTGCGCATAAAGGCCGGTGAGCATAGCCGCCCGTGACGCGACGCACACGGGATAGGGGCAGTAGGCATTCGTGAATCGGACGCCCCGGGACGCGATCCGATCCATGTTCGGCGTGGGCACGAGATCGCGGCCTTCGCACGTCATGAGATCGGCCCGGTGCTGATCCGTCATGATGATAAGGACGTTGGGACGCTTGGAGCGCGTCGCGTTGGCCATGACTGCCCCCTCCACCGGGCGATCCGGATGTCCGGCCATCATACGGCCCCCGGGCATGGCGATCAACGGCGGCGCCGGCTGAAACAGCGGGCGCCCACAACGGGCCTATTCCCGCTCCGCGCGGCTGCTCTCATGCAGGCCGAGGGTGATCCACGCGATACGGGCGAGGGTGCGGAGCGGGAGCGTCGGATTGAGCAGGCTTTCCGTGGACGGATCGATGGGGGCGCCGTCGCGAACCACGGATCGGCACACCAGGGCGGCGGCCAGGCCGGCCGCGCCCGCCAGGGAGAAACACAGGCGGAACCCCCAGAATCCCCAGGCGTCAATGATGACGCCCGCGAGAATGGGCGTGGTGCCGACGGCGATTGACGTGCCGATGAACCAAACACTCGAGTAGACGGCCCGGGCGCTGGCCTTCGTGTAGTTGAGCATGGCCCGGTGGGCGGAGGTGTAGAACGCCGCCGAGAAGGAGGACGAGAGCATGAGGGCCGGAACCAGGGCGTAGGGCGTCCACCAGGCGCCCGGAAACAGGCCGAGGTAGAGCAGGGCCACGAGCGCGTGGCCGGTGAGGGTTTTGAACATGGCGCGGCCGCTGCCGCTGTGATCGGCGAACCGGCTCCACGGGCCGATGGTGAGAAGGACACCGATGCTGCCGGCGGTCATGTACAGCATGATCTCCCGCGAAGACAGGTGGAGGATCTCGCGAAGGTAGAGTACGACGGACGAGGCGAGCCACGAGATGCACGAGAAGGACAGGGATGCCGTCAGTACGAACCGGAGAAAGGCCCGATCATTGAGCACGGGCCTGTATCGGCGGATACCCGTGTCCGTCTCCGTGACGGTGGCGGCCCGCAGGCCCCCGGGCACGCGCAGCATCCACACGAGACTGATCAAGCCCGCGCCCACCCCGATGCCGTAGACGGCGAGAAACCGGCCCAGATGCGGATCGCCCATCAGGATCAGGCCCTGGACGAACAAGACGGCGATGCTGACGAGCTGCACCATCCCGGTTTCGGTGCTGAAGAAGGCGCCCCGCTGCGCCTTGGGCACGACTTCATGCAGCCACGGAAACCACGCCGAAGCGCCGAGCGCCCGCACGACACAGAATCCGAGGACGGCCCCCATGAGCACGTACCACCCCGATCGCGGGCCCCAGTGCGCCATCGCCCAGGGCATGGCGAAGACAGAACACATAATCAGGTTGCGGCTGAGCCAGCCCCAGAACATGAGGCGTTTGGGCCCGAGATGTGTCATCAACGATACCGTCAAGACAACCAGTACCATGGACAGCGGCATGAACGAGATCAGGCAGCCCACCCAGGACGGAGGCATCTCGATCTTCCGGGCAAGCAGGATGAGCACCGGCCCGACGATGCACTGCCAGGACACCACGTTGAACAGGCTGAACGCGAGGAACTTGCGGGGCGCCGGGGCCAGTTCGTGGAACCGCGCGAGAAGCGGTATCCGGCGCCGGCCCCCGGCTCGTGCTGGGTTGGATGGATCTGACATGGTTCTCGGGGCAGCTCCTCGGCGCGGCGGTTGGCGTGGCAAACCCCAAATCCGCCGCACGTTGAGCGAGGAATCATACCCGATCCATCCCGCCAAGGGAAGCCTCTTTCGCGTGAGAATCCACGGACAGCGATCAAGATGGGCGGCAACGTGCGCCGGCATCCGGGTGGCGTGCGGCGGCGCGCACCTGCTAGCATACGCCGGCGCGTCGGTATGGCGGGTGGGGACTGTGGGCCGTCGAGGGTGCCATGAGTTGACAGGAGACGACAAGTGATATCGAGTTCAGCCGTTGTGTGGGCGATTGCGTTCGGGGTATTGGGCCTGGCTGCCGGCGATGGAGAAGGAGACGGGATGATGCGAGCCGATTGGGATATGGACGCGCTACGGCAGGCGCCCAAGGTATACGACGCGGGCACGTACGGCACGCCGAGCGCCGGCGCCGATCGGGAATCGCAATTCTCTGGCGAGGGCGTGCGGGCCCTGTTTTACGAAGGGCTGCCCTGGAAGGGCGCGCCTACACGCGTGTTCGCGTGGTACGGCGCCCCGGATGTGGCCCCCGGGGAGAAGGTGCCGGCCATGGTGCTCGCCCACGGCGGCGGTGGCACGGCCTTCGACGAGTGGGTGCGGATCTGGAGCCGGCGGGGATACGCGGCCATCTCCATGGATCTCACCGGCACCTATCCGGGCGGCGAGCCGGGCGAGCGGCCGCGGCACGAATGGGCCGGGCCCCCGCACGAGGGCGCCAGCGACATCGGGGAGGCCCCCGAGGATCAATGGGTATACCACGCCGTGGCGGACGTCCTCCTGGCCCACTCCCTCCTCCGGTCTTTTCCGGAGGTGGATGCGGATCGCATCGGCCTGACGGGCATCTCGTGGGGCGGATTCCTCACCGCCATCTGTGCCGGCGTGGACGAGCGGTTTCTCTTTGCTGTCCCCGTCTACGGCTGTGGATTCCTCAATGACGGGCCGCGATGGCAATCGATGTGGGATTCCATCGGCCCCGAGGCGACGGCCGAGTGGCACGCCCTCTGGGATCCCGCCAGCTACGTGGAGGACGTGGCCATGCCCACGCTCTGGGTGAACGGCGCCAATGACTCCGCGTTCCCGCTCGATATCCACAGCCGAACCTACCTGCGCTGCGGGGGCGATCGAAACCTGTCCGTGCGCGTCGGCCTTCACCACAGCCACGTACACGGGTGGACGCCCGGGGAGATCTACGCCTTCGCCGACAGCCTGGCCAAGGGCGGGCCGGGCTGGCCGCGTGTTCTCGAGCAGGGCCGGGAGGGCAAACGGGCCTGGGTTCGCGTCCATCCGGCATCGGCCGTCGAGCATGCCGAACTCGTGTTCGCGGCGGATACGAGCGATTGGGTGGAATGCGCCTGGCAGACGGCGCCCGTGGCCGCCGACACCGCGACGGGCACCATTGCCGCCGTGCTGCCGGACGGGTGCCGGGCCTATTTCTTCAACCTCGTCGACGCCGAAGGCCTGATCTCCAGCTCGGTGTTGCAGGTGGTTGACGAAGGGGAGTAGACGGCCCCGGCTCACGGGGCCAGGCGGAACACCTTCACCTGCCCGCGCTGCGTGCCGAACGCGGCAAGCGGCGCGCCGGCCGCGTCCTGGAGCGGCAGAATGCACGCGGCCGCGCCGCCCACCTCGCCGGAATGGATGAACGAGCCGTCTTTGTCGAGTACCACGACGGATCCATCTTCGCAGGCCGCGACAATCCACGGAGCGGCATCTGCTGCGGGCGCGATGCAGCTCATCACAGTCGGGGGCGAAGCGAGGCGGCGCGCCCAGACCTTCTCGCAGGTGCCGTCGAGCGCGACGATGAGCCCGCTCGACGTCGCGGCCACGATTTCCGGCAGGCCGTCGCCGTCGAGGTCGCCGATGTCGAGATCGCGCATGTTCTTGGCGGGGATCCGCTCGCCCGGCCCGAAGCTCACGTCGTATTTCGCGGTTCCGTCCAGATCCCACACCGTGACGCGGTTCCACGTGCCGTTGATCTCGCTCATGACTTCGTTCTGCCCGTCGCCGTCGAAGTCCTCGAAGAACAGGTGGTAGCGATTCATGCTCGACCACCCGCCCACGAAACTGTGGCCGGCCGGCACGGAATTGAAGCGGCGGACGGCCGGATTGAGCGTCCTGTTGTTGATCACGCCCACCTGGTGCGTGCCGTTGTACACGCGCGCGGCCAGGAGGTCGAGCGAGCCGTCCGGGCGGGGGATGATGCGCATGGTGGCCACCTTGCCCCAGAACTGGGGCAACCGCTTCACGAGCGCCCCGTGCTCGTCGATGATTTCGAGCGTGCACGCGCTCCCTGCGAAGGCTTGGCTCTTGCCGTCCAG
>JAFGTL010000143.1 GCA_016934125.1 Candidatus Hydrogenedentota bacterium | reverse complement strand
TGGCCGGCCACGAACGCGCCATTGCGCTCACCCTGTTGCGCGCCTTCGAACTCTCGCTTACCACCGTGAGCAAGCGGTGGGACATCCATCCCGAGATGGAACTGTCGCAGGCGCCCGGCGCGCACGAGTTCCGCTACGCCGTCTACGCCCACGCCGGGCCCTGGCACCGCGCCGACGTGTTCGCCGAGGCCGAGCGGCTCACGCTGCCCCTCCAGCCCGCCCAGGCCGGGCCCCATCCCGGCGATCTGCCCAAACGCCACAGCTTCCTCGCCATCGAGCCCGCCGGCCTGGTGCTGAGCGCCCTCAAGCAGTCCGAGGACGGTTCCGCCCTCATCGTGCGCCTGTTCAACCCTACTGACAAGCGGATTGACGGGATTGTCCGCTGTTTCACGCGGATCCGTTCGGCCGAATTGGTTTCTCTCGAAGAACTGCCGCTCCGGCAACTCTCCCCCAAAGGCCGGACAGTCCCCCTCCGGGTAGAGCGCAAGAAGATCGTCACGCTTCGCCTCCGCCTGCGCTGACGGCTCGGAAGGAACGGAGCCGGGGTAGAATCAGGCACACACCCGTGACGGGCTCGCCATCACCCGCCGCGTGCCCGCGTCGAAGTACAGCGTCTTGCCCTGCCGGAACGCGTCGATGGCCATTCCGACGGCCACCATGGCCCGGTATCCGACTTCCTCGTTGCACACGCATTTCGCACGCCGCCGGATACAGTCCAGCCAGTCGGCCACGTGACGCGCCGTGTCATCGCGGCCGCCACGCCGAGGCCCGGCCGGAACGGCGTAGCCATCAAGCCGCCCCGCCGCCCCCTCGCCGCACGCGCCATCCGCCACGACTCGGACGCGCGATCCTTCCAGGTAGATCGTCGCCTCGCGCCCCCGGATCACCGCCGGCAAGTCCACCTGGTTCGCGGCCGAGGATGCCAGCACAATCGTGTGTCCGGCCGCGTACTCGGCCGTCATCACGAACGTGTCGGGCGCCTCCCGGCCATCCTGCACGTACACGCCCCCCGCCGCCGACACCCGCTCCGGATGGCCCGCCCCGACAGCGATCACGAGGGGCGCCAGATTCCCGTAATGCAGATCTGCGGCGAGCCCGCCCGAGTAATCCCAGTATTTCCGCCAGCGGAAGAAGCGCTCCGGGCTGAACGGCCGGCGCGGCGCCGGCCCCAGAAACCCCTCCCAGTCCAGCGAATCGGGCGAAACGCCCGCCTCGATGGGCCGGTTCCATCCCCCGGTGCCCGTGTCTCGACGATAGCTGCCCTGACTCCACAACACCTGCCCGATGGCGCCCGCGTCCACGAGCTCCCGCGCCACCTGCCACTGCGGTTGCACGGTTTGCTGTGCGCCGATCTGCACCACCCGCCCCGTCCGGAGGGCACAATCCCGGAACGCGTTCGCCTCCCGCACCGTCAGCGCCATCGGCCGCTCGCAGTAGACGTCCTTCCCGGCCTCCATGGCCCCCACGGCCATCGTCGCGTGCCAGTGATCCGGCGTCGCGATCACAACCGCATCGAGGCCATTACGCGCAACCAGATCCTGCCAATGCCGGGGCGTCTCCACGCCGAACGCGGCCCGTGCCCGGCGCCGCCGCGGCGCGTACACATCGCAGGCCGCCGCCACACGGACACCCGCACAGCCGCGCATCGCCTGCATCAGCGCGAAGCCCCGCGCGCCGCACCCGATCACCCCGACGCGCACCGCGTCCGACGCAGCGCGGGCCGATCCCGCCGCCGCCAGCGATGCGGCCGATACGCCCAGGAACCGGCGCCGGGACAGGACGCCGTCGCTCATGAGGCCTCCTTACTTCTCTGCCGGAATCCGCTTCAACTCGATATCGCGGAAGTCGACGATCGACTTCGGATCGTGCCCCTGGAGCGAGAACCAGCCGCTCGGAAACTGCCCGTGCCGCTCGCTCTGGTAGTCGACGACGTTCTTGCCGTTGATGGCCACCTGGATATGCGCCCCGTTTGCGACGATGTGCATGTGGAGCCAGCAGTCATCCATAGCGCGCAGCTCGCTCGCCGGCACCTGATCCCAGATGGCCCCGGTGAACTGGCGCGGATCGTGGTTGTCCACCTGCGCCTCGTAGGTGCGCGGCCACGGCGCATCGCCCGAGCCCCGGAAGAACACGCCGCTGTTGGCCCCGCCGCCGCCTTCCTTCTTGTGCGGCCGCACAAAGAGGCTCAGCTCGAAGTTGTCGAACGCATGCAGCGATCGCAGTTCGCTCCGGCCCGTCATGCCCGCGCCGTCCACCTGAAGGATGCCGTCGTCGAGCACCGTCCACGTTGCATCGCCGACCACCTTCCAGCCCGTCAAGTCCGTACCGTTAAACAGCCGCTCCCAGCCCTCGCCGCCCGGCAGCGGCTTGATCCGGATGTTGCGGAAGGCGATGTTCCCGCCCCCGTGATCCTGGATGGCGATATGGCCCCGCTTGGCCCGATCGGTGAGGGGCTTCTGCCAGTCTTTCTGCTCCGTGTAGTCCGTCGTCTTCACGTCGTAGAGCTGCTGTCCATTCATGATCGTGCGGATGCGCGGCCCGTCGCACAGGACTTCGACGGCGTTCCATTCGCCGGCCGGGTTATCGGCCTGCACGGCCGGCGGCACCGTCGAGTACAGGGCGCCGGCCCGCTGCCACTCCGTTTCCCAGCCGGGCGTAAGCACCTGGATCTCCATCCCGCTGAACGCCGGGTTTCCTTCCTTCGTCGCGCGGATGCCCACCCCCGAGTTCCCGCCTTCCGGCGGAAGCTTGTACTCGTAGCGGAGCACGAAATTCTCATACTCGCGATCCGTGAAGATCCAGTCGCCGCCGCCTTCCCCGGTGATCATGAGCATGCCGTCCGCCGCCGCAAACGCCTTCTGGTTGCTTCCCCGAATCCACCAGCCGTCCAGATCGGTACCGTTGAAGAGCGGATAGAACCCCTCCGCGGCTTCCTCGGCCGACAGCAGCCTCGGCACCCAGTCCGGCCCGGGCGGATCCTCGGCAGCCGATAGCGGCGCCAGCACCAACAACGCAACCAGCAGCAGCTTCCACTTCATGACGAGCTCCTTCCGTTAAATCAGCTTGTATCCGTTCTGATACGGGCGGTATGCCCAGGCATTGGCCTTCTTCGCGGCCTCGCTGTCGCCCACGAACCGTTCCGCCGCCGGATCCCAGGCCAGCTTGTCCCCCGCGATGTGCGCGCAGGTGGCCATATGGCAGGTTACCGTGCTGTTGAACAGGGCTTCGGCGTGGCTCACCGGCTGCGTCCCCTGCCGAATCGATTCCGCGAAATTGGCCCAGTGCGCCCGATACAGATCTTCCGTCTGGCGCGCCTCTTTCGCCTCGCAAACCGCCACGGTTTCGCCGCTCTTTTTCTTTCGCTCCTGCGGAAACACCTGGTAGCCGGCCCGGCTCATCACCATGGTGGCCTTCCAGCCGTGGAACACCATGCCGTGGCTGCTGCCCTTCGCCTCCGGGTAGGCGTTGCACGCGCGGTGCGAGAAGCTGATCGTGTAGCCGTCGAACTCCCACAACGCATCGAAGGTGTCGGGCACCGTGCGGTTATCGCGGATTACGTATTTCCCGCCCTGCGTCGCCACCGACTTCGGCTTCTTGTCCTCACCCAGCGCCCACATGGCGATGTCAACCAGGTGCACGCCCCAATCCGTCAGGCGCCCGCCCGCGTAATCGAAGAAAAACCGGAAACTGTACAACCAGCGGTTCTTGTTGAACGGCACCCGTTCCACCCAGCCCTGGTGCAGTTCCCAGTCGCAGCCTTCCGGCGGATCCTCGTCGGGCGGCGTGCCCAACCCGGGCGGCAGGCTGTCGTCGTGATACCACGTTTCCACCCGGAACACGTCGCCCAGGTAGCCTTCCCGGATCAACTGCACCCCCTCCTGGAGCACGTTGCCGCTCCGCTGCAGCGTGCCGCCCTGGAAGATCGTGTTGTTCCGCTTCGCCGCATCCAGCACGTGCCGCGCTTCCTCGATCGTCGTCGTCATCGGCTTCTCGCAGTACACCGCCTTACCGGCGTCGCAGGCCTGAATCGCGGGCAACGCGTGCCAATGATCCGACGTCGAGATCACCACCGCGTCCACGTCCTTGTTCTCGATGACCTCCTCGTAATGGTGGTGAGCGGTGACTTGCTCATTCTTGGCCCCCGCCATGGACGCGGCCTGCATCTTGTGCTTCGCGTAGATATCGCACACGGCGATCGGGAGCATGTCGTCCCGTTCGAGTACGAACCGAAGGTTGCCCCGGCCCATGATGCCCGTGCCGATGTGGCCCGTCCGGATCATCTCGTTCGCCCCGATACACGTGTGCGGGAGGATCGACTTGTAGGCGCTCGCCTGCGCCGTTCTTGCGGCCGAAGTGGCCGCCGCGACGCCCGCCGCCCCCTTGGCCGCGCCCCTGATGAAATCGCGCCGGCTCACATCGCTCTTCTTGTCCATGATCAACCTCCGTCTCGGTGTCGTGTCGGATTGCGTTATCAGGTTGGATTGGGCCTACATAGTACCTGAGAAACACGCGAATTCAAATCGAAAACTTGCGGTGCGCCGCCCTCAGCGCCTAGCCCGCGGCGGCGCCCTCCGCCGCGGGCACGGGGCTCACGTCCGCCCCGTCGAAGATGCCGTCCCCGTCCGAGTCCGCGTTCAGCGGGTTCGTCTCCGCCTCATCCACCGTGCCATTCCGGTTGGCATCCTCTTTTCCGTCCGGGATCCCGTCGCCGTCGCTGTCGGCGCGGAGTCGATCCGTCTCCCCCGGATCCACGACCCCGTCGCGATCCCGATCCTCCATCCCGTCCGGCAGGCCGTCGCCGTCCACGTCGTCGATGTCCTTTCCGGCCCGCAGCAGCCACCCGACGAGATCCGCGGCGAACCGCCGGCACACTTCGCCCTTCACGGCCGTCGTCTCGAGCGGCGTCGGCCCGGCCAGCACGACAATCCGCCCGGAGCCGTATGCGGCGCACGCGAGCGCCGCCTGATCATCGCCCAACGCCGCCGGCACCAGGATCTCAGCCGGATCCTCGACTCCGACGGCACAGCCGTCCGTCACGCGGAAACGCTCCCAATGGCGCGTCAGGCGGTGCGCCCGATCGCACGGGAAAATGCCGTCTACGGCCATGGCCGTGTTGAGATGCAGCCCCGCCGGCGCCAGCCAGCGCGTGAGGGCTCGCCCCGTCCCGGGCGTCACGTGCCCGCCCAGAACCAGCAGCGCCCCGCCCTCCGCGACGTAGTCCAGCAGCGCCGCCCGCGTCACCGCCCCGTGGGCGGCCGCCTCCGCGCGCAGGATCACAAGCGTGTACGAAGACAGCGACGCGTCAAAGGCGCCCGACGCCGTCCTGTGACTGAAGTGATACGGCGGCGCGGCCAGCATCTCGGCCAGTCCCCGCAACCGAAACGCGTCATCCGTGCCTCGAACCCCTTCAGCCGGCCCCGGGGCCGCTGCACCATCCGCCTCCCGTTCCAGGATCCACAGCACCCGTTGCACGCTGCCGGGCTCCGGCACCACCTGCACGCGGATGACCGCCGGGCTGCCCGCCGCGGCCACAGCCGGATCCACGCCCGTCGCGTGCAACGCCAAATGCCCCTGAACCATGTGCTCGGGCGTCCCGTACAGGGCGGGATCCACGCCCATGAGAAACCAACCCGGCACCGTGCCCCGCACCGGATGCACCCGCAGCCACGGCATCTCCGAAGCATCGTATTCAAGCCGCCACTGTGCCCCCTCCCCATAGGGCGGATCGATCTGCACCGCCCGCAGCTGCCGGCCCGCCGCCTTCCCCTGGAACGACACGACCGCCGGCGCCGCCAGGGCCGGCGACGGATCCCCCGGCTCCGGATCAACCGAATCCGCGATCCCGTCCTCGTCCGAGTCGCCGTCCCGCGCCGGCGCAGCCGGTATGGCCGCTATCCCTGTCACGCTGCCTGTCTGGAGTTGAACCGTGGCCAAGCTGCGCCCGGAAACCGGATCCACACGGTGCACGCGCCCCCCCTCGCCCAGACACAACGCGCCATCCGTCCACACCACCGCGCGCACAGGCCCCGCGTATCCCTGCACGGAGCCCACGGTGTGGCCGTCCGGCCAGATCTCGATGCGGCGCTCAACCCCCACCGCCACGGCCGGCCCGTTGGGTTCGAGGGCCATCACGACTGGCCGCGTCACGCCGGAAAAGGCCGACTCGGCGGCCTTCGTAGCTCCCGCCGACGACAGATGCACGCACGTGACAAAGGCGAAACCCGCACTCGGCGTGCGCGTGGCCACGAAGCACGTGCCCACGGAGCGGCTCGCCTGCACCGGCGTCGCCGCATCCTGCGGAACCCCCGCGATCTCGACAGGGCCGCCGACAGGCTCGAATCGATCCAGATCGAGGACGTGCAGCCAGGACGCCGCCGTTCCTTCGGGATGGCCACGCGCGTAACCCGACGTAAGCACCAGCAAGTGGTTCGTCGCGCCGCACACCGCCACCCCCTCGGGCCGCGTCCCCGCCCCCGTACCGGCGAAATCCGCCGGCGCCTCCGCATCAACGAGCACCTGCCCCGTCACCACGTCCCGCACGTGAAGCACGGCCACACCGTCCTGGTTCCGCGCGCAGAGCACCGCCGCGCACGTCCCCCCCGGTAGCATCGTCGTGGCCACCGGCACGCCCGGCAGAAGCCACGACGCCGGCGCTCGGGCGAGCGCGACGCCCCCGTCCGCCTTGCGACACGCCCACACGTCCAGCCGGCCCTGGGCCGGCGCGTCGTGCGCACCGGGCAACACGAACAAATCCTCGCCCGAATCCGGATCCCACGCGAACACCCCCGCCGGCCCGCGCCCGCCTTGCCGCCCCCCAACGACGATCCGCCCCTCCGGACGCGCCCAGAGCGGCCCCGTGGCCACCCCCGTCGCGAAGTCCAATCGCCACGTGCCCGGCTCCACGGAGAACGCCACGGCCGCGGAACCGTCGTGCGACAGTGCCATGG
>JAFGTL010000142.1 GCA_016934125.1 Candidatus Hydrogenedentota bacterium | reverse complement strand
GTACTTGAGGCTCGTCACGCCGGAATCGGCCAGGAACCGGCACAACTCCGGATCGTCGACGCCCACGCCGCACGCCATCGTGTCCATTGTCCGGGTGGCCGGGAGGGCGATGTCCCACACCGTCAACTCAACGGGGATGGCGGCCTGCGCCGTGCCGGGCGCCTCGACGCGGATCGTGCCGCGGTATACGCCCGGCGCCGCGTCCACCGGCGTCCGGACGGTGAGCAGGAGTGTCGTATTCTCGCCGGCCGGCGCGCTGAACGGCTCGCCCGGCGCCAGGGGATCCGGAATTCGGCCCGTCTGCCATCCCCCCGTGCCATACCAACTCGTGGCCTTGTCCACCGGCACGTTCACCACGCGCTGCCACGACCACGCCGCTTCGGAGATGGACTGGGGCCCTTCGAGCGGGCCGAACGAGACAGACACGCCGCTCAACTCCGCTGCGGGGCGGATGACGAGGGAAACCTGTTCGGATTCGTTCCGGGCGGCCGCCAACGCGATCCCCGGGCGCCTGACCAAGTCGGTCGACTCGATCAGGGGCTCGCCGGGCAACACCTTGCGCGTCGGGCACCGCGCGAAGAGCTGCCAGGCGTCGCCGGCATGGAGGAGAACCGGATGAACCAGCGCGGGTTCTTCGAGACTGGGCGGCGCGGCCGCCTGCGCGATCGACACGATGAGGGACACCCCGAGAACGATGCAGCGGGACGACGGAGACATGGCGCGCTTCCTCCCCTATGTGCAGAAACAGCCAAGGCCGGGATCTGCGGATACGCCCCGGCCGTCGAGAGTCGCCCGCTACGCGTCCCCGTCGGAGTCCTCGCGTTCGACGGTGCACACATCCGCCATGGCGCAATGGTGGCAGCCGTGGGCGCGGGCGGCCTCATCGCATTCCCCCGGCAGCCGCGGCGATACCCGCCGAACCCAGTGCTCGACGAGCAGCCAGCCGCCCAGCGCGAGGAACACGCCTCCCACGGCGACTGCCAGTTGGTAGAGCATAAGCCCCCTAACCGCCGAGCCCCGCAAAGCCCATGAACGCCAGCGACAGAATGCCGGCCACAATGAGGGTGAGGGCCGCGCCCTTGACGGCGTCGGGCACATCGGCGAGATCGAGCTGTTCCCGCAGGCCCGCCATGATCGTCAAGGCGATGGTGAATCCCACCCCCGCGCCCAGCGCGTAGGCGAGACACTGGAGGAAGTTGTACTGCTTCTGCGTCTGGAACAGGGCCAGCCCGAGAATGGCGCAGTTGGTGGTGATGAGCGGCAGGAAAATGCCAAGCGCGCGGAACAGGGCCGGGCTGAAGCGTTTGATGAACATCTCGACGAGTTGCACCGCCGAGGCGATCACGGCGATGTAGCAGATCAGCCGCAGGAACTCGACGTTGAGCTTGATGAGGAGCGCGTTGATGCCGTATGCGCACATCGAGCTCACCAGCATGACGAAAATGACGGCCAGCCCCATGCGCGTGGCCGTCTCGATCTTGGCCGACACGCCCAGGAACGGGCAGATGCCCAGGAACATGCTCAACACGAAGTTGTTGATGAGGCACGCGTTGATGAAGATGTAGCCGAGGGAATCAGGATCCATGGGCGGTTACCTCGTCGGACGTCGTACGCTTCGTGCGCTTCTTGATCCAGTTGAAGAACAGGAGCCACGCGCCGAGCGTGATGAAGCCGCCCGGCGGCAGGATCATGACGGCCCACGGCTCGAACCTCGGCGAGAACACCGTGAACTGCCACGGCGTGTCGCGGAACAACGTGTTGAACCCCAGCGCCTCGCGCACCACACCCAGGCACAACAGGGCGAACG
The DNA here is from genome assembly GCA_016934125.1 of Candidatus Hydrogenedentota bacterium. Lineage (GTDB taxonomy): Bacteria > Hydrogenedentota > Hydrogenedentia > Hydrogenedentales > SLHB01 > JAFGTL01. The sequence continues at coordinate 24,447 of JAFGTL010000142.1, read as the reverse complement.
TGAAGCCCAGGCCCATGCCGAGCGCGTCCAGGGCCGACTTGGCCACGCCGTTTTTCGATGCGAACGCCTCGGCCCGGCCGAGGATAATGCAGTTGACCACGATGAGCGCGATGAACGCGCCGAGGTTGTTGTACACGGCCAGGCTGACCGCGGGGATCACATACTCGACGACGGTGACGAATGTGGCGATAATCACGATATACGTCGCAATCCGCACCTGTTTCGGGATGAAATTGCGCAGGAGCGACACGAGGATACACGACATCACGAGCACAAATGTGGCGGCCAGGCCCATCGACAGGGCGTTCATCACCGTGTTCGACACGGCCAGCGTCGGGCACATGCCCAGCAGCATGACAAACACCGGGTTCTCGTCCCACAGGCCCTTCAGGAACTCATCCATATTGGACGGTGCGTGTGCGTTCGCCATCACGCACCTCCCTTCTGCAGGCCGTCCACGTGGCTCATGATATAGGGAATCATCTCCTGGCACTGCCTGTTGAGCATGGCGGCCACCGCCGTCGACGAGATCGTCGCGCCCGTAATGCCGTCAATCTCGCCCTTTGACTTGTCGCCGCCCTTCACCAACACGATGTTGTGAGCGAGGGCCGTGCCGGCGGCGTCGAGCTTGGCGTCCAACCCGTCGAAGTTTGCCAGGAACTCCGGATCCTTGCCGATCCGATCGCCCAAGCCCGGCGTCTCCTTGCTCTCGAGCACCTTGAAACCAATGATGCACTGCCGCTCGGGCGAATAGCCGAACAGCACCTTGATGACGTCCTGATAGCCTTGGCCCGCCGCGCCGACGGCGACACCGACGAGCGCACCGTCCGCGTCATATCCGGCATAGACGACGTCCCCGGCATTGCCCGCGTCGGCCTCGGCCGGCGTGAATCCATCCGGGCCGGCCACGAATGTCGCGCGCGTTTCCGCGCCGGGCAGCACCTCGAACACGGCCTGCTCGAGGGCGGCGCGCCGGTTGGCTTCGATCCGGGGCAGCGTCGCCTGATATACGAATACCAGCAGGAGGCCAGACAAGGTCGAAACCACCGAAAGGGTGAGGATCATCTGGAAACTGCTGGCCGGCCTGCGGGCCGGCACAAGGGGGGTCTCGGCAACCGTATTCATCCTTCCGCCTTTGTCTCCCTTTTCGCGCCGTAGATCCGGGGCTGCGTCACGTTGTTGATGAGCGGCGTCAGGGCATTGCCCAGCAGAATCGCGTACATCACGCCCTCGGGAAGCCCGCCCTTGAGCCGGATGATCACGGTGAACAGCCCGATGACGATCGAATACACCCAGGTGCCGGCCGTCGTCGTCGGCGATGTCACCATATCCGTGGCCATAAACACGGCCCCGAGCATGAGGCCGCCCGAGAAGAGCATGAAGAACGGCGTTGGATACCGCGACGTGTCCATCAGGTAAAACACCGAACTCAACGCGAACGCCCCGCCCAGCATGCCCACCGGGATACGCCAGTCCATCATCCGGCGCGCTATGAGATACGCTCCGCCGATGAGGATCAACAGGGCGCAGGTTTCGCCGAGGGATCCGGCTACCGAGCCCAGAAACAGGCCCTGCGTCGTGATGGCGTCGAACGCTTCCGAGCCGAACCGGAACTTCATGATCATCAACGGCGTCGCGCCCGACCACCCGTCAATACCCGCGTTCGCCACATAGGCGTCGATGGACGGCGCCTTCATGAACGGGAACGCGAGCGTGGAGGGGATGCAGGTCGTGAGCCGGCCCGTGATGAACGCCGGCGTCCACTCCGTGATGGCGGCCGGAAACGCCGCCTGCAAGAATGCCCGGCCCACCAGGGCCGGGTTGAACACGTTGTGGCCGAGGCCGCCAAACAGCGCCTTGCCCAGGGCAATCGATACGAACCCGCCCAACGCCGTCATCCACAGCGGGAATCCCGGCGGGAGCGTCAGCCCCAGCAGCAGCCCCGTCACCAATGCGCTGTAGTCGCCCAGCGTCGACGGCTGCCGCCCCATCCGGCACATCAGCCGCTCCGTCAGCAGGCACGAACCCGCCGCCACCGCCAGCATCAGTGCCGCGCTGAGGCCGAACGCCGCCACCGCAAACAGGCATACCGGCACTAGGGCGTACACGACGTTCAGCATGATGGCGTCCGTGCTGAGTCCAGCCCGGATATGGGGGGACGAGCGGAGTTCTATCGTACGGCTCTCAGCGCTCACGCGTTTGCCTTCCTCTTGCGGCTGACGGCTTTGGCGATTCTGAAGTACTGGACAAGCGGGATGTTCGACGGGCATACGTACGAACAGCAGCCGCACTCGAAGCAGTCCATCAGGTGGTAGCGATCAACCATCTCGGCGTACTCGCGCTTCCGCGCAAGCAGGCCCAACTCCGACGGATTCAGGTGCATCGGGCACGAACGGACGCACGTCCCGCAGCGGATGCAGGCATACACCTTCCGCCCGTCCACGCCCGGCAGATCCTCCTTCGTCAGCACCAGGATGCCTGTCACGCCCTTCGTCACCGGAATATCCGGCGAGGCCACCGCCGTGCCCATCATCGGGCCGCCGAGAATGATCTGCGTCACGTTGTCGCCCCGGTAACCGCACTCATTCAGCACGAACCGCAACGGCGTCCCGAGGGCCATCAGGTAGTTGCCCGGTTTGCGCACGCCCGGGCCCGTCACCGTCACGACGCGCTCGATCAGCCCCTGCCGCTTCGGCAACAGATTGCCGATCTGTGCCAGCGTCGCCACGTTGAACACGGCCGTGCCCACATCCAGCGGCAGGCCCCCCGACGGCACCTCGCGGTTCACCAGTGCCTTGATCAGCATCTTCTCGGCGCCCTGCGGATACTTGGTCTCGCAGACTTCCACCGAGAACGGCTGGCCCGTGGGCAGACTCGCGCACAGGCGCTCCGCCGCGTCGGGCTTGTTCGTTTCCACCGCTACGATGACGCGCTGCGCACCCATGGCGCGCATCACGATCCGCGCCCCCTTGTAGATGTCTTCCGGCGTCTCGATCATCACCCGGTGGTCCGTCGTCAGATACGGCTCGCACTCGCAGCCGTTCACAATGATGGTATCCACCGACTTGCCTTCCGGCAGCGACAGCTTGACGTGGGTCGGGAACGCCGCACCGCCCAAGCCCACGACGCCCGTGGCCTGCACCGCCCGGATCAGTTCTTCCCGGGAAAGGGACTCGATGTCCACCTCCGCACCGTACAGGATGTGCTGACTCGCGGCCGGATACGGCCGGATCACGATGGCCGGCGACATGTCGCCCCGGGCATCCCGGGCCAATCCTACCCGCTCGACGACGCCCGTGGCCGGGGCGTGCATCGGGACCGAAACGAACCCCGCCGCTTCCGCGATGGGTTCGCCCCGAACCACTTCCTGCCCGGCCCGCACGATGGGTTTCGCAGGCGCCCCCGTGTGTTGCGACAACGGCACGATGAGCACCGGCGCAAACGGCAACCGCCGGATCGACTGGCCCTCCGTCGCCTCCTTGTTCTCAGGAGGATGGATGCCGTGCGAGAAGGTCTTGTTTCCCCTCAGGCTCGATAACAGCATTGACGGTTCTCTTCGCCCGGGCCGCCCCGGCCGGCCCGCCGGCCGGCCGGGGCCCCGCGCTCCGACTTACTTGTTGTATTTCTCCGCGCGCTTCATCAGCTTGTCGACGCCCTTCTCGGACATATCCGCGGGCGTTCCCGGATGAATGACGCGGGCCGCGCACTTCTCGGCGGCTTTCACGAGATCCTTGTACGGGCCGCCCTTCGGATCCAGGATCACGGCCTGCTTGTGATCGTTCCAACCGAAGATCTTCGGATTCACCAGCATGCATTCGCCACAGCCGGTGCACTCGGCCGAATCCAGCCACGGAGCCTGATAGTCGTCGCTCATCGTATCTCCTTGTCCCGTTGCGGCCGGTGCGCTGCTCGCCCCGCCTGCCGGCGCGGCCGTCGCGCCGCTCACCGCAACCGCAGTTGCGCCGCCACCCGAGGCGCCGGCAAGTTCCAGCAACCCCGCGGTGAGTTTCTGAACCACTTCCGCCCGTGCCCGGCCGGCGATATCGTTTGCGTCGATCTCCGGCTTGTCCAGCCCGGCCAGCGAGCGCAGCATCACCCAGAAATCATTCCGATCCTCGCACGCCCGAACCAGCGGCTCCGCCACGATCAGCCGCGTCAGCCGGTTTTTCTTGTCGATGGCCCAGATGAACGGGAACTGGCCTTCCCGCTCGTCCTTGTCCATCGCCAGGAATTCCGCCAGCGGCACCATGTCATCGTTCCAGGTGTCCCGCGGCGCGCTCTTGAAGTGCTTGCGGAACCGGCCTTCTGTCGCCGCGAAGTCCGCGAACGTCATCGGCACCTGCATCTCGCCCGGGCTGCCGTCCTCTTCGACGTACTTCAGCGTGTACACGGGCCAATCGTCGTCGATGGCCGGGTTGCCCTCCAAGTCGAAGCACTCCGCCGGCGTCCGGCCGAGGTCGGGATCGTACGTGAACACCGGATACGCCCGCGATTCGAGGGCCAGCCTGGCCTGTTGCTTGGCGAGATCATCGCCGATCATGTGCTCGGGCATGCACGGGGTATGGACGTTGAAGAGGGCCGGCCGCCGCGCCATCAAACCGCGCACGAACCCCTCGATGAGGTGGCCCGTGTTCGCGATGCTGCCCTGGTGCACGAACGCGGTTCGGTGTCCCATGGCGATCAGGCCGATCTCCTTGCGAACCTCTTCCTTGCCCTGGTAGGCCTTGCCGTACTGCGCCATGTCGGACACCTGGCCGTAGAACCCCGAGGTGCACGCCTGGCCGCCCGTGTTCGAGTACACCTGCGTGTCCACGATGAACGCCTTGATCGGCTTGCCGCTCATCATCATGCGCGACAGGTTCTGGAACCCGATGTCGTACAGGGCCCCGTCGCCGCCGATGGCGACCACCGGCGGACACAGCAGGAACTCCTCATCCGAGAAATGGCGCCAGTTGAAGTAGCAGAAGAACTCGTCGTGCTCTTCCGGCTTGTATCCGCCCTCCAGCTCGAGTTCCGCCATGCGGATCGCCTTGAAGCCCTCGGCCATCTTCACCATGTGCCCCTCGAACACGCCCATCGCCATCGACGGGCTGTCCTGGAACAGGTGGTTGGCCCACGGGAACGGATACGGATTGAACGGGTAGGTGGAACCCCACACCGACGTGCATCCCGTCGAGTTGATCATCCCCATGCGCGAGCGGCCCCGGCCCGTGATCCCCTTGGTATACCGCCACCGGAGCTGGCGCAGCTTCGCCAGGATGCCCGTCACCCATTTCAGCCACTCGCTGTCGATGGGCTGGCCGTCGCCGCCCACGTTCAGCGCCGACGACAACGCCGCCAACGTCAGATCCTCGTCCTTCAACGAGTCAATGGCCTGGTTGATGGCGTTCGTGTCGGCCACGTCCACCGATTCCGCGAGCTTCAACCGGATATGGCGCTCCAGGCGCCCGATCAGATCGTTCAGCTTGGCCACGTGCTTCTGGATCCGCGGCTGCATCAGCGCCTCGTTCGTTGCCGTGAACAGGTGCACCGCCGTCTTCTCGCCGCAGCCCAGGCACGCGCCGTCGCCGCCTACCATGGCCTTGTAGCACTGCTTGTCCAGCAGCAGCGTTTCGAGGGCGCCCACCCGCTCTTCGAGATCCTCGATCCGGATGAACTCCCGCTTCGTGTTCGGCAGCGCCATCCAGAAATCCCAGTTGTGCCGGAGTTCCTCGATGGTTTCCGCCGTCTGTGTCTTCACGTGCAGAGCGTCGTCCGGGCAGACGTTGACGCATTCCATGCACCCTTTGCAGGTGTAGGGATCCACCGTGATGGAAAGCAGGCCGCCGCTGCCCTTGGCGTCCTTCTCGTTCAGCGTGTAGAACGGCTTGGTGATGGAGAACTTGAACGTGCCGATGGCCTCGCGCAGCCACGCGACTTCCTGTTCGAGTTCCGCCTTGTCCGCATCCGACACGGCCGCCTCGGCCTTGGCCGACTCAATCGCCTCGGCCAGGTAGGCCTGGACCGAGCCGCTCTCGTCGCCCGCGTCGATGAGGTCGCGCAGCTTCTTCTCGACAGGACGCATGAACCGGCGCAGATGCTTGGCTTCGTGGCCCGCCGCCTCGACGCGCTTGACCGCCGTCTCGAGAACGTCCGCCACCGAGTTCACCAGGCCCGGGAGCGACGAATCCGGGCAGATCGTCCAGCACGAACCGCACCCGGTGCATTTCTCCGGATCCCAGTCCGGATGCTCGAACCGAATCGACGTCATGTCGCGAAACACACCGGACGCCACCGGGATCATGCTGACGCCGATGAACGGATCCGTCAGATTGTCCCCACCTTTGCCCGAGAAGTAGAAGTTCCCTGTCTGCTCCCAGAACCGGTGGATGTCCGTGGCGGGCGCGTCGCTGACGGGCTGATGCTTCAGCATGACGGGCAGCAGCGGCTCCTGGCGCGGTTCGTCCGAGGCCTGCTTCTCGGCGATGGCCAGCTTGCCCAGCGCCGACACTTCGTCATAGCCGCGTCGGACTACGCGCATGTTGCCCTCGACCACCCGCGCGCCTTTGCCGCCGAATTTGTGCTGCAACTGCGCCTCGATCGCGCCGAACAGGGCCTCCTCCGTCAGGTTCGCGTTCTTCATCACGGGCGAGGCCTTGAAGAAGACGCCCATGAACGCAATGCCCTGCATGCGGAATTGGAGTTCCGGCGTGCTGGCGATGTCGCGCGCGATCTTGAAACCGTCCAGGTAGTACACTTGGATGTCGTTGTCGAGGATGATCTTCTGGAAGTGCGCCGGGATCTGCTCCCGCCACACGTCCTCCGCCGAATCGAACTCGCTCTGGATGATGAACACCCCGCCCTTCTTCAGGCCGGCCAGCGGATTCGAGTGGCTGAACACGTTCGGATCGGGCGACAACACCACGTCCACATAGAAATACTCGCAGTTCACCCGGATGGGCTCCGGCGCCGCCGACAGGTAGTACGTCGTGGGCTGGCCCTTCTTCTCCGAACCGTACTTCGGATTCGCTTTGATGTGGTATCCGAGCAGATCGAAGAGCGTCATGGCCAGGTTCTTGCCCGTCGTGATGGCGCCCCAGCCGCCTACCGAATGGAACCGCACCGTGATGCTGTCCTTCGGCATCAGGTTCGGATTCTCGCTCCCCCGAAGCGCCAGTTCCTTCACGTTCGGGTAGCCATCCTGAATCTGCTGCTGGTAGATCTCCTGCTTCGGCGTGTACGCCTTGTCCCGGATGAAGTCGATGGACAGGTAGTACATGGGCTTCTTCTTGCCGTCGGGCAGCATGTTCTCGACCGCCGCGATCAGGCCCTCCGGCTGGAGGTCGCGGCTCCCCATGCCATACGAGCCCGAATACAGCGGCGGCGCATCCTCGGCCTTCTTGAACGCTGCCAGGCCTGCATGCGGCTGGGCGCCGCCCGCGGCCAGCCCGTTCTCGAGGCACTTGCTCATCGTCGCGCGCACTTCGCGGATCAGTGGGAGATCCACCGCCAGCGGCTGATCCAGACGCTCCAACACGGCCACGCCCTTCCGGCCCTTCAGGATCGGCCCGAGCAAGTCGGCCGGGAACGGCCGGAACATGATGATGTTCACCACACCCACCTTGATGCCGCGCGTCTCCCGGAGGTAGTCGGCCACCGCCTCTGCGCTCGGGATCAGGCTTCCCTGCCCGATGATGAGATAGTCCGCATCCTCGGCCCGATAGGTGAGCACGCGCTCGTACCGGCGTCCGGTAAGCTGATGGAACTCAGCCATGGCCGCGTCCGTGATCTCCGCGATGTGATCGAAGAAGAACGGCCGTTGCGCGGCCACGCTCTGCATATAGGCGTCCTGGTTCTGAACCGTGCCCGCCATCACCGGATTGTCCACGTCCCACAGTTCCGGGATCCGCCGGCGCGTCTCGCCGAACATGATCCGCTGGGCGGGCGTCGGGCAGGGGATGATGTCTTCAGGCTTGCCCAGGTACTCCGCGATCAGATCCCGCTCCGGCAGCATGCACGACTCGATCAGGTGCGTGGTCAGGAACCCGTCCTGGGCGCAGATGCCCGGATTCAGGCTCAGCTCGGCGATCTTGTGGGCGATGATGTTCAGATCCGCCACTTCCTGCACGTTCTTGCCGAACACCTGGAAGAACCCCGCATCATCCACGGCGTGGTAGTCGTCGTGCCCGGCATGCACGTTCAGGCTCGCCTTGGTCATGGCCCGGCAACCCATATTCAGCACATACGTAAGCCGTTTACCTACAGCCGCATACAGCGACTCGTGCATGTACGCGATGCCCTGCCCGGAGGAGAAGTTCGTCGACCGCAACCCCGTCATCGACAGGCCTGCCGTCACGGCCGCTGCCGCGTGCTCGCCTTCCGGCTCAATGAAGATCAACGGGCGCCCCGACACATTGACGTGTCCAGCCGCGGTCGCTTCCGCCCAGTACTCGCCCATCTGGGTCGACGGGGTGATCGGATAGGCGCCGGCTGCGTCGCTCGACTCGCGTTCGCACATGATCACGGCGGTATTGCCGTCCATCGCCTCTCGAACCCCGGGGTACTTGAATTTCTGCTCTTTCTTGTCTTTCATGGTTCGACCCTTGTGCTCCCTTGTTGGAAACCTTCGTTGTTCTCCTGCCCAGAGAGGCATCCGCCGGCGTGGGCCGGGCCGGGCTTACCCCAGAGGCAAGGGATTCTTGCGTAATATCTTCTTCGCCGCAGGCCCTTTGATCGCGCCTACGTCCTCGTCGAGCCACACGATGGCCCCCGTCGGACAACGCTGGATCGCGTCCACGCTCGCCCGCTCATTGAGGCGATAGTCAACCGTTGCGAGGTTGTTGAGGATAGTGATCAGGCCCGGCGCCGCGTCGGCGGCACACCGGCCGCAGCCCGTGCACGCCACTTCGCACTCCGCTTCCGCCTCCTCGCCCCGGGCTTGGCTCTTGCACGCCACCCACAGCCGGTGGCTTACCGGGTGCAGCGAGAAGAGGTCTCTCGGGCAGACCTCCACGCACGCCCCGCAGGCGGTGCACTTCTCCTCATCCACCACCGGCAGGCCATGCTCGTCCATGGTGATCGCACCGAAATCGCACACCTCCTGGCAGTCTGCGAGGCCCAAGCAGCCCCAGGCGCACCCCTTGCCGCCGCCCGAAACCAGGGCCGCGGCCCGGCACGTCTGCATCCCCTGGTAGCGGGCCCGCGTCCGCGCCACGTGGGCGCCCCCGGCGCACGCCAACCGGGCCACCCGGCGTTCCTGCGTGCCCGCGTCCACGCCCAGGAATCTCGCGATGCGATCGATCATTTCAGGCGTGTTAACCGTGCACTTGCCCGGCGGGAGTTCGCCGGCCACCACGGCTTCCGCGAACGCCCGGCAGCCCGCCGTGCCACAGGCGCCGCAGTTCGCCATCGGCAGCATCTCTTCGACGAGGTCGATCCGGGGATCCTCCTCGACATGGAGCCGCTTGTTTGCCAGCGCCAGTACTGCGGACAGGCTGACGCCGAGGCCAGCCATGACGCCCCCCGCTGTGAGTAGTTCGGTAATCATAGGCGGTACATGAGTAGCTGCGTATTCCTTAGTTCCGTACCAAAGCCGGACGGAGCCGCAGTTTACCACACCGAAAGGGGGAGGGGCAAACTCGAACCGGGGGCAATTGCGGCGAACCGGTCCGCCTGCGTAAGTCCTTGAGCCAGAATCCCCGTGAGGGCGCCCACCTGCCAACGAAGAGGAGGCGGCCCTTCGCAGGAAGAGCCGCCTCGTGTCGATGCTGCGCATTGCCGCGGCCACAGTCAGTCACGGCCGCAGGCGGCCGTGGCTATGGCACGGCCAGTTGTACGGTGATCGTCTCCGTGCCGCCGTCCGATACCACGTCGAACGTGTCCGTGTACGTCCCGGTGCTCAGCCCGGTTCGATCGATGTAGATTCCCACGGTGTCAGTTTCACTCGTGGTTGTGCCCGATGTGGGCGTCACGCTCGTGATCCAGCTCGCCAGCGCGGACGTGTCGATGCTCCACGTCAGTGTGCTCTGGCCCGTATTCGTGATGTCGAACGTCCCGCTCGTGTCCGGATTCGGGATCGCCACCGTGTTCGTGCTCACCGCCAACACCGGCGGCAGCACCGTGATCGTCGTCAGAACCGTGGTCGATCCCGCTATCGCGACGGAACCCGCGTCCCACGCGAACACGATGAAGTTCATGTAGTCGCCCGGCTCCACGGTACGGTTCGCAGTCACCGTCAAGGTCTGCGCGCCGATGGCCGTATCCCGGTATCCGCTGTCGGGCGATACATTGACGAAGGCCGGTTCCTCCACCACCTCCCATTCGAGGCGCACCGGCATGTACCACGGCACCGCGGTCAGCGGATACGTGTACGAGCCGCCGATATTGCGAAGGTCGATGGTGGCCGTGTCCGTGGCCGAACCGAAAGCGATCATCGTCGGATCGAGATCGAGCGCCGGGAACGCCGGGGCGCACTCGAGCGTCGTCTCCACCGTGAACGAATCCGGCGCAATGAAGTACTTGGGTTCGGCGTCCACCGCGTAGATCGTGTTGTCCACCGTCAGCAACACGTCGAAGGGCACCGTGCCCACCGTGGCGAAGTGCAGGCGTATGAGGTCGCCGAACGTGCCATACGGCAGCACGTCTCCCGGGCTGGTCAACGACACCGTTACGGAGTTGTACGGCCCGCCTCCCGACGGCGTCAGTACCATCGTCCAGTCCGCCACCAGGCCGCCGTCGGCCTCAGGAACTTGCGCGACGGTGAACGCCTCGGTGCTCGCCAGGACGAATTCGAACTTGTTGACGTTGCGCGGCAGGTACTCGGCCCGCAGCGTGACATCCGCCTCGCCTCCGAGTTCTCCGGGACTGCGCATCGAGATCTGGCCCAGCTTGATGTCGCCGATGATCTCGAGAAGGTTCAGGTTCTGTTCGTCGAGACTGCCCTCGATAAGCCCTTGATCCGGCACGTCGTTCGGATCGTCAAACGCGCCGTCGAACCGAACCGCCACACTCTCCTCTTCATTCAGCGCCACGTAGCTCAGCACCATGTGCGAACCCAGGTCGCTGGCCACTGTGGTCAGCCCGTCTGTCAGTTCGGACACGTCCGGCAGTCCGCTGCCATCGAGCCGGGTCGGATAGTAGTGGCCGCCACTCCTCGTGGCCAGTCGCGCCAGCGGCTCGCTGTTCAAATCGAGTCCCCAGCCCACGTTAAAGGTGCGCGTCTTGGCTCCCAGGAGAATGTCAACCGTGTCCTGCACCTCGCCCGGCGGCGTCGTGAGCCGGCCGTCACTCACCAGCACGACCGCCCGCACGTCCGCGTCCTCGAACGGCACCAACGATCCGTCCTCGCCCTGGAGGGTGAGCGATGCCGACTCCGTGGCCGGCAGGATGGCCGACGCACCGTTGTCGGTAATGTTGATGCCCTGAAGGGCCGTCTTGAGCGTGGCGGCGTCGTCCGTGAAGTCCTGCCGCAAGGTCGCAGCGACGTCGCGCGCGTGATACTCCATGATCGCCATGCGGGCCGAACCGCGCTCCACGTTCGCGAACACGGCGAAGTACTCGTCAATGAACGCCTCGCCCACCTCTTCGTACACATCCTGAATCGTGCGGCCGATCTCCTGCGCCGACGCCTCCATACTGCCCGAGTAATCGAGCAGCAAGACCGTGTTGACCTTGAGATTCGTCCGCTGTGTCGTCAGGGCCTCCGTGAGCAGGCTGTTCTGCGCGAGTATGGTCAGCGTCGTCTCGGCCGGTTCCTCGACCGGCGTGTCCTTCTCGTACATCGTGAACGGGTGAGCCACCGCCTCCGGCGCGATCACGAAGGTGTCGTCGCGGAGATCGCGCATGATGAACACGAAGCGCAGAATCGACGGGATTCGTTTGCGCGCGATAGTCGTCTCGAACGACAGCGGCGCGGCCTGCACCGACACCGTCACGTACCTCGGCTCGATGTCCGGGATCGGATCGCCCGCTGGCGTGACCGCCGAGACCGTCAAGGTCCCGGTGGCGCCGGAGCTGTTCAGGCCGCCCCGATCGATCGCGATGTTGATCCGCTGCCAGTCCTTCTCTTCCCACGAGCCCTGCACGCCGAAGCTGATGCCGTTCGCCGGGCTCACGTAAAGCCAATCGCGATCGCTCTCAACGATAAAGTACAGCGACGTACCGACGTCGCCCACGTTGGCCACCCAGAACATGCCCGTGTCGCCCGCCAGCCCGAGATCGATGGCCGTCGGCGTCGCCGCGATTTCCGGGGTCAGCGGCACTTGCATGGTGAACTCGACCGTCTGCGTGCCGCCGTTCGACGTCACCGTGGCCACATGCGAATAGCCGCCCGCTTCGAGCCCGGTGCGATTCACCATCACCGTGATCGTGCTGACCTGCGTCGAGATGGCCCCGGCCACCGGGTTCATCGTGAGCCAGGACGGGAAGTTGGCCGAGTCGATCTGCCAGTTCAGCGTGCCGGTTCCGGCATTCGAGATGGTGAACTGCGCCGTCGTCTCGTCGTCTTCCACCCCGAGGATCGGCTGCCCCTCGAGATCCACCGCGCCCGTGTCCACCTGGAGCACCGGCGTCACCGCCACGGTCATGTTAATCGTCACCGTCGCCGAACCGGCGTCGGACGTGACCACCAAGTCATAGGTGTAGTTGCCCGCCGCCATGCGGGGGCCGCCGCCCGGCGTGCGGTTCACCTGGATCAGCACGCCCTCGGCGTCCGTCGTCACGCTGCCGCTCGTCGGTGAAATGAGCGCGACGCCCACGTCGTCCTCCAGCCACTCCGGCAGGCTCGACGTGTCGATACTCCAGTTCACCGTGCCCAGCCCGCCGTTCTGTATGGCAAGCAGCTTGCTCGTGGCATAGCTGCCGAAATTCAGTGTCAGCGGGTTGACCACCAGTTCCGTGTCACGGACTTCCATCTCCACCGCGACCTCGCGGTAGTCGCCCGTCGCGTCCTCCGTCACCGTGATGGTGCCGCTGAACGGCGACGACGCCGGCGGGGTCGTCACCGCATCGCGTGTCACCGTGGCGGTCACGACCGTCTGCGCACCGGGCGCCAGCGTGCCGCTCGTCGCCGATGCCGCCAGCCAAGCCATGTCATCCGTCAGCGTCCAGTCCAGTGCCGCCGTGCCCGTGTTCCCGATCACGATGTTGAGTTGCGTGGTCGTCGTGCCGAAATCCAGCGTCGCCGGCGACACGGCGAGTTCCGCAGACGGCCCAGGCACCTCCATCAGCACCGTCACCGTCTCCGTGTCGCTCGTATCCGTGTTCGTCACAGTCACCGAGCCCACGTAACTGCCCGGCGTCAGTCCAGTCCGGGCCACCGTCACCGTGACGGTGTCCGGCGAGTCGGACTCGACCGACCCTGTGGTCGGTGAGACGCCGAGGATCCACGCGTCGTCCGCCGCGGCGCTCCAGTTAAGCGTGCCGTCGCCCAGGTTGCTCACCTGGAACGGGAGTGAGAGGGTCGTCTCCCCGAAATCCAGTTCCGCGGGCGACACGCCGAGCGTGGGGGGGAGGGGTTCCGCCTCGACCGTGAGCACGACCGGCACCGTGAACGAGCCGCCATTCGACGCGAGGATGAACTCCTCTGAATACGTGCCCGGAGCCAGTCCCGTCCGATCCACCGTCAGCGTGGCCACCGCCGGCCCCGTGCCCGAGGGGGGCGCCACCGTAAGCCAGGCCGGGGCGTTCGTCGTGGCCCATACCAGAATGCCTTCACCGGCGTTGGAGATGCTGATCACCTTGGACGTGTCGTCCGCGTCGAAGCTGAACGCTAACGGCAGGGCACTCAGGACGGGGCCCCCGACCGGATTCGGCGCAGGGCATCCCGCCACTCCGATCAGTACCAGCAACAGCGTGACACAAACAGTCATTCGTAGCATGGGCCGTTTCCTCGCGGCGCGACGAGCGCTCGATTCGCTCCGGCGACGGCGCGCCTATGATTGAGTGTCATCGTCCGGATACAGATCATCGAAGTCCGCGACCGAATCCTCGTCCCGGTCGAAGGCGTCCGGATCGTCGGGATCAAAACCGTCATCGAGCAGGATGGGCACGACGTTCGCCTGGCTCGATTCGTTCGAGATCACGATGCTGTCGGGATACTGGAAGAATTTCGTCAAAGGCGGATTCACGTGGATCCGGTTGTCCACGCGGAAGCCCAACTCAAACACATCCGTCGTCAAGAGTCCCACATAGTCGATCCGGAACAAGTTGCCGAACGCGCCATACTGGAGGTAGTTGTCCTCCGTCGTCAGCGCCGTGTACACGTCTCCCGTGTGCCCGTCCGGCGCTTCCGGCACCAGCACCCAGTCGGCCAGCAGCCCGTTCGGATCGAGTTGAATCGTGTACGGCTCGGGGCTGATCACCCGGATCCGCAACTGCGAGATGTTGCGCGGCATGTACTCTGTCCGGATGAACACCTGCGCTGTCCCGAGCGTGTCGATACCCGCCGTGCGTAGGCCGATCTGGCCGGCCCGGATGTCCCCTCCGATGGCGAACACCCCGTCCCGCTGGAACGATCCCTCCAAGTCATCGTAGTTCGCCGTCACCAGGTAGGTGTGCGACCCTTCCTGGAACAGCGAGATGTACGACAACACGATCTGCCGTGTCAGCTCAGTCACGATCAGCCCGTCCGAGTTGGGCGGCGCGCCGGACTCGTTCTCGAGCAAGTGGATCAACTCGTCCACGTCTGGCGCCGGGTAGTAATGGCCGCCTGTGTCCGTCGCCATCTGCACGAGATCGGGCGTGTTGACGTCGTCGCCGAACCCGATCGGATACAGGCGGACGCGCTCTTCCGAAGCCGTGTTGATGACCTCCGTCAGGCTCGCGATCGATGACGTGTCGCGCCCATCTGTCACGAACACTACGGCCCGGACGTCCGCATCGTCGAAACTCAACACGCCGAGATCCTCGGCGGCCAGTCGATCGCATGCATCGATCAGCGCGTCCCGCACCTCCGAGGCCCCGTTCTCGCCCGCCGGCAGCGAGAACGCCGCGAGCGCCGCGGTCAGCGAGGCCGGATCCGTGCTGAACCCGTGGATCACCCGGTTCGTTTGCTGCCGCTCGTGATACTCCATGATCGCCAGCCGGTACGACCGCGGCGGATCGCCCGGATCGTCGGTGAACAAGTCGTCGACGAAGTCGATCGAGGACGACACCATCTGGTCGATGACGGTGCCTGAGCCCGCGCCGGCGTTGTACATGCTGTTCGTGAAGTCCAGGAGCAGCACGATGTTGTACCGCAGATTGTCTGCGCTGGCCACGAACACGTTCGTCTCGTCCGGATCGAGGATCTCACCGTCCTCCTCGACGGTAAACGCGGTTTGGAGCTCCGCCAGAATCGTCGGATCCGTCGTGTCGATGGCTTCACCCAGGGCATCGCGCAACAGGAACACGAACCGCATGATGAAGGGCGGGCGCGTGCGGTTCTGGGCGCCCTCGAAGGTCAGCGGCGCCGCCTCCACGTTGACGATGACCTCCACCGGATCCAGGCCGGGCGCCGACACGGTGATCGTGCCGCCGTCCGTCTCGCCGGTCAGCGCGCTGCGCACAATGACCACCGGCACCGTGACCCGATCATACGTGTCCGGATCCTCGGTACCGATGCTGCTCCCGCCCGGCGGGTCGCCCGCCATATCAAAGACAATCAGGTCGGGCCGGTCTGTGCTGAGCGTGAACTCCAGCACGCTGCCCCGCGCGCCCGTGTTGAACACATCGAATGACAGCAGCGTGCCCGTGGTCCCGAAATCCAGCACGTCCGGATCGACGCCGATCTCCGCGCTCAGTCCATGCGCCACATTCAGCGCCACCTGCTCCGTGCCGACCGCCGTGCTCACCTCGATCAGGAACCCATAGATCCCCTCGGTGATGACGTCCCGGTCGACTTCGACGGTGACCGTGGATTCCCCCCCCGCGGCCGTCGTGCCGCCCATCGGCGTGATGGTCAGCCATTCCGGCCTGTCGATGGTGGAATCGGGATCGTCCGGATCCAGCAGCCGCAGACTCCACGTCAGCGGGCCGTCCCCCGTGTTGCTGATGGTGAACTCGCCGGACTCTTCCTCATTGAGCAGGTTCACCGTGAGCGGGCTGACCTCGAGCACCGGATCCCCGGGCACCGTACGCGCTACGTAAACGAGTTTCGTTCCTACGTTCGTCTCAATCGTCACGATGCCGACATACGTGCCCGGCGCCATGCCCGTCCGATCCACGCTCAATTCGACGCGGTCAATGTTCGTCGTCGCGACGCCGCTTGTGATATCGACAGCGAGCCACGCCACGCTCTCCTCGATGGCCCAGCTCAACAGGCCGCCGCCGTTGTTCATGATGGCGATCGACTGCGCGGTGCCCGTCGATCCAAAATTCACCGCGGCCGGGGTCACCACCAGAATGGGATCCGGTTCCTCGGTCGGGCACCCCAACAAGCGCATGCACCCCAGAACCAGAACGGGCAGATACAGAAGCGGGCGTTTGCGTATCATAGGTTCCGTCCTCAACGTCACGAGGCCGGCCAGCCGGCACAGCCGGGAACGGCCGGAGGCCGCCCCGCGTCGCCTGGCGCCACTACTCAAAACGTCTCCACACGTCGAACCCGCTCGCGCGGGCCAAACGGACTGCGAGTTGCCGGGGCGGGACTATTCCTCTTCCCCGCCGCCCGAACAGTCCACGACGTTGACACCCATGTCCTCGAGGAACGGCACGTCCACCGTCTCGCCCTGCTCATCGAGCGCGTCGATGTCGAGCACGACGTAGTCGCCCGTACCCAACCCGCCCGTGATCGCGTTCGTCACCAGGGGCTGGATGTCGGCAATCGCGTTGTCGCACAACGACAAGCCCTGGAGATTGCGGAGCCCCGCCAGGGCCGAAATGTCGAAGATGCTGTTCGAGTCGAGGTTCAGCGTCGTCAGGTTGGTCAGCGTCGCCAATGGCGTGATGTTCGAGATCGCATTCGAACTCAAGTCGAGATAGGTGAGGTTCGTGCAGTACTCGAGCCCCTCCAGATTCCGGATGTCGAGACCCCTCGCGTCGAGCGTTCTGAGCCCCAGCAGGTCAATCCGGTTCAGGACGCCCAGCGGCTTGCTGATCGCCGCCCGCACGGCGGCGTCCAGCGCCTCATCGGGAAAGAAGACGAACGGATCCGCCGTCGGACATCCCCCGTGCCCGAACATGAGCCCGGCGCACACCACCATCAACAGTCCACCGCGTGTAACATGCTTCATTCTCATGGCCACCCCCATGTAGATGACCTCCACTCATGGGCCATAGTGTCGGCGTCTCCACAAAAGCGAGCTATTCCCTCTTAACATGCTTCCCCATTATGGAGCATATCGCGGCATCTGTCAATAGTTTTCCTGCCGCCCCCGGACTTTCATCGCCCGGTCTCCCTCCTGAGTCTCACACACCATTATACCGCAAACGCCGCAATCTGTTAGGCAAACGCCAAATTCCCTTGCTCAGACCGCTGCGACGACGGAGCAGAGTTTATGGTCAAAATTGATAAAAATCCGATATCTGTCCCCGGTCAACACCCGCCCGACACCCCCGTCAGACCAAGAAAAGCCCCCCATCATCCCGCCGACGCGGGCACTGGGGGGCCGATTGCCTGATAGCCCTGATATCCAGACGCCGCGACGGCCCTCATGCCGCCGCTGGCGCGTCCGCGATCATGGGCACTTGTCGGCCAGGTACGTGAGGAACGGAATCTCGCCGCCGATGGCGCCGACCAAGTCGTAGATGATCTCAACGATGTAGCACAGCATGTCCTGCCACGCGGCCGCCGGACGCGGTGCCTTCTTTGTGATTGGCGCAATGTGTTTCACTTTCAAAGCCTCCTGTTGACCTGTTCCAGACCCGCCTCACGGCAGATCCTCTACTCTCCCCCTCCGGGACGGGCATCTCGGTCCGCGGAGTAGAACCATTCCTTCAAGAGCCTAAACCAAGCGGGCCATATTGTCAAGTATTTTCCTCCGCGCCGAGCCTACGAAAACTCTCCGTCTCGTCGCCTCTGTGCCGCTCGTCGCGGCCTTCGGCAGGTGTCGGCGGCACTCCCGGGCCGAGGGACTCGCAGGGATCACTGAATGGACAATGTGCCGAAAGGCGCACATATTTAGCAATATAAACAGTTTCCGCCGGGCCGGCGCTGCCGCCTCTCGTCTCTACACCATCCGCGGCGTGCGGAACTGCCGCGGGTTGATCTCGTGCTTCTTCACGCGCAGGCCCATGACGCGTTCGGTGATCCCCAGGGCCGACGACGCTTTGGCCATGTTCCCCCGGGAGGTCTTCAGGGCCTCCACCAGCATCTCCCGTTCCAGCTCGTCCAGCCGCGCGTCTAGCGTGCCCTTCATCACCGTGCCGCTCGCCTCGGCCGTTTGCAGCGTCGGCGGGAGATGGTGGCCGTGGAGCACCTCGTCGGTACTGAGGAGCACCGCCCGTTCGATGCAGTTCTCGAGTTCGCGCACGTTGCCCGGCCAGTGGTAGCGGGTGAGCATGTCGATGGCGGGCGTCGAGATGCGACGGACGTGTTTGTGGGTGGCCTTGCTGGCTTTCTCCACGAAGTGGTTGGCCAGTTCGAGAATATCGGCGCGTCGTTCGCGCAGCGGCGGGATGTGGATCGGGAACACATTCAGCCGGTAGTACAAGTCCTGCCGGAACGAGCCGTCGTTCATCAACTGCTCGAGGTCGCGGTTCGTGGCCGCCACCACGCGCACATTCACCTTGATCGTCTTGATCCCGCCCACCCGCTCGAATTCCCGCTCCTGCAACACCCGCAGCATCCGGATTTGCATCATGGGGGAGAGATCGCCGATCTCGTCCAGGAAGATCGTGCCGCCGTGGGCCAGCTCGAACCGTCCCTGGCGCTGCATGTGGGCCCCCGTGAACGCGCCCTTCTCGTGGCCGAACAACTCGCTCTCAATCACCGACTCGGGCAAGGCCGCGCAGTTCACCTTCACAAACGGGCTCTGCGCGCGCGGACTGTTATAATGAATCGCGCCCGCCACAAGTTCCTTGCCTACCCCGCTCTCCCCCCGGATCAACACCGTCGTGTCGCTGTCGGCGACCTGCGCCATCAGGTCGAAAACCTCCTGCATCGCCCCCGAACGGCCGATGATGTTCGCCGGCCGGAACCGATCCTTCAACTCGTTCTTCAGCCGCGCGTTCTCTTCCAGGAGCCGTTGCCGCTCTTCGATGGCCTCCTGCCGGATCCGCACGGCCTGTGCAACCATCGAGGCAATGATCGACAGCAGACGGATGTCCTCATCCAGTTCCACCGAATCCGCGAACAGGCGGTCGACACTGAACGCCCCGATCGTCTCCGTGCCCACCTTGATGGGCACGCACAGAAACGAGATCTGCTCCTTCCGCAGCTTCTCCCGCGCCTTGGTTCTATCCAGAAACGTCGGCTCGTCCGAGATCCGCGGGATCACCATGGGCCGCCCCGTCTGCACGACACGCCCCGTGACCCCCTCGCCCGGCCGGTACCGCCCCCGATCCCGCTGTTTGGCCGTCAGTCCGTGGGCTGACTCGATGAACAGTTCCTCCGTCTGCCGGTTCAGCAACGTCAGCGTGCCCCGCTCCATGCCGGTATTCCGCGACACTGCATTGAGCACCGCGTCCATCTCGTCACGCAGGTCAATGCTCCGCTCCAGAATCTGGCTGATCTCGAAAAGCAAGGAAAGCTCCGTGACTTCCCGTCTGACCTCGGCTTGTCCCTGAGAAGGCGACATGGGTGTCTGGCCCTTTCGAGCGAGTTGAGAACATACAGAGTTGAGGGCGAATACCCGAATTCCTACATCATTGTAGGGCGCCGGCAGCTTCCGTGTCAAAAGAACTGGCCCCAGGACAGGCCCTCCTGAGTCCATACTGTAGGTGCAACGGAGCATTGACTCGCCGAGGTCTTCGCCCCTACCATGACGATCTACGTTGGAGGGGGTGTACACGGATGCGAGGATATCTGATGAATGACCGTGGTGCGCGGATGCCGCGCGGCAGCGCGGAAGGAGCGGCCTTCGATGACGTCGGGACTCTGTCGGTACGCCGTGTTGGCGACGGGCCTGGTGGGAGTGGTTGCAGCCATGTCTAGCAGTCACGGTGCGGAACCGGTGAGGCTTGAGCGCGCGGTGATTGTGGCCGATCCCGAAGAGCCGTCGTTTGTGCAGTACGGTGTAGAGGAACTGGCCGGATATCTCAAGGACATGACTGGGCACGAAATCCCGGTTGTCGCATCCGGGGATAGGGCGCTCGGCGTACGCATCGTCGTCGGGACGAAGGCGGCCCAAGGCCTTTTCCCCGAGCACCTGCCCGACGAGGCGCTTGGCGAGGAAGGCTACGTCGTCAGAGTCACGTCGGAAGGCCGCACAGCCTGTGTGTGCGTCGCCGGGACCACGCCGCACGGGACGAAGGCGGCCCTGAACGTCCTGATGAAGGCGATTCGGAGCGAGGGGGCGTCGGCATTCGTGCCGGGCACGCTGAATGTGGCCGGCAAGCCGGCCTTGGCCAAGCGGGGCATGCACCTCAACGGGTGGGCGATCGACTATCCCTATTCCTTCCGCAGTTGGCGCGAGGAAGACTGGCAACGATACCTGGACGTGCTCGCCTACCAGGGCGTCAACCTCTTCTACCTGTGGCCGTTCATCGAGATCATGCCGGTTCCGCTGTCGCCCGAAGACACGGAGTACCTCCAGGAATGCCGCCGCGTGGTGGACTACGCCCAGCGGCAGCACGGGATGGAAGTGTGGTTGATGCAGTGTACGAATCGCGTCGCCAGAGATCGCTGCGGCGTGGTGGATCCTCGGTTGCGCCCCTACTGGCGCCCGTCGCAGGAAGATCTCGATCCGGGCAATGCCGAACACTTCCAGGCCATCATGGCCTCGCGCGAAGCCATGTACCGCATCGTGGACAACGCCGACGGCGTGTGCAACATCGACTCCGATCCGGGCTTCTGTGCGGGGAGTCCATTGAGCGATTACGTGAAGGTCCTGGAGGGCTGCCGGGCGCTGCTCGACGAGCACAACCGCCACGGCAAACAGGCCAAACTCATCAACTGGATGCTGTGGGGGTGGGGGCGTGCCGAGCGAATGTCGATGGATGGGCTCGTAGAGCATCAGCGCCTGACCGTGCAGCAGATCCGCGAGGCGTTGCCGGAACCGTGGTGGCTGCTGTGTTCCCAGTTCGGATTCCTGCCGCCCGATCAGCATCAGTTCCTGCCGGTCTGTCGTGAAGAGAAAGTGCTCGACAAGTCCGTGTTCTTCCCGTACGGCATCATCGAGGGCGAGCCGTCGTATCCGAGGACGGGCCTCGAGATTGACAGGATCCGGAACACGTTCGAGAATCAGATCGAGCACTTCCCGGAGCTTGCGGGCGCAATGGGCAATGTGCAGACGCCATTGCTCCAGTTCCCCAACGTGTACTACTTCACATCGGCCATGTTCGACGCCGGCTACCGGAACCGTTCCCAACAGGAAGTCATGCTCGACCTCGCGGGGTATCTGTATCCCGAACACAAGCAGCTTGTGGCCGACTGCTTCCTCGCCATGGCGGAGCCCGACCCTGTCAAGGTCGAGGCGTTGGCCAATCTGCTCGACGGCGTTGTTCGTGAAGGCAGACTGGGGCGGGGCGGCCTGTTCGGGCGCAAGCTGTTTCCCGATGCGAGCATCGTGGCCCACAGCCTGGTGCTGCAACTGCGGATGCGCGCCGCACAGGAGCGCCTGGCCCAGAGCATCACGGCGACCACGCCGGAGGGCGAGTGCGAAAGGCTGCTGCGCGACTACTTCGAGGCCTACTTGGCGTGGGACACGACGCATGGGTGGCACCGGCTCTGGGGCTGGGATCAGTGGCCTGTGTCCGATGCGCGGTTCGTAACGGTTGCGGAAGCGATGCGGGCCAGTTTCGGCGAAGAGCCCGAATTGAATGCGTGTTTCGAGCGCATTGTGCAGGCGTTGTCGGCCCAGTATGGGGAAGCGGCGGTGCGGGAAGGATGCATCGCTCATTGGGGCAAGTAAGGCGCGTTCCACGCCAGCGGCCGCGACTTGCTTCCAGCCCGACTGCACGCTACGCTACCGCTCACACAACGCCGGGAACTGCACGCCTCATCGCGGAGGATCCAGCCATGTCCATATCAGCATCGGTTCTCACATCCCTGGCCGCACTGGGAGCCGCCGGGCCGCGGCCCGCCGTCGAGCCCCGCGGCGAACTGGCCTTCCGCATCGAGATGACGATGGATCGGCTGGTTCGGGGGCAGGAGCCCGCCTACACCGACGATTTCATCCTGGCCGACGTCGTGCTCGATCCCGGGTATCCGAGGCGCTTCGCCGAATACAGCGGCGACGTGTCCGGGCGCTACATCGGCGCCATGGCGCTCAGCCCCATGCCAGGCGATCCCGCCCGGCTCGAGTCCGTCGTGCGAGGCGCCCTCGCCCAGCAGCGTGCCGACGGCCGGTTCGGCGATCCCGATCTGTCTTTCGCCTCTGACGCTCTCGCCATGGAGCAGATGGCCCTGCTCTGGGGGAACGGGCGCATGCTCGTCGGGCTGCTCGAGTATCACGCCACCCGTCCGGATCCCGAGGTCCTGGCCGCGGCCCGCCGGCTCGGCGACTTCCTCGTCCGGATCCAGACGGCCTGTGCCAGCGCGGACGTACAGACGCGGCTCGAAGGACAGGGTGCCTCCGGCTTCATCTGCTTCACCCAACTGATCGAGGGCCTCGTGCTCCTCAGCCGTGCCACCGGCGACGCCTCCTACGCCCAAGCCGCTACGGCCATCTACCCCTGGCTTCAACCGCGCGGAACGCAGCATTCACACGGTTATCTCACCACCCTGCGCGGCATGATCATGCTCTATGAAGACACCCGCGACGCGGCCTGCCTCAGGGCCGCCGAGGACGCCTACCAGGCGCTCGTGGCCTCTCCGGACTATCAGGTTTACGGCGGTGTGGCCGAGTACTTCGGCGGAAAAGGCGACAGAGACGAGGGGTGCAGCGTCGCGGACTTCCTCCGCCTCAGCCTCCAACTCTGGCGCGCCACGGGCAACGTGGACTACCTCGATCGCGCCGAACGCTGTCTCATGAACCACTTCTCCGCAAACCAGTTCTCCACGGGCGACTTCGGCCACCGCGTCCTCGCCGAACACGGCCTCGCCTCCACCTTCGGCATCGGATGCGCCTGGTGGTGCTGCACCATGCATGGCCTTCGCGCGTTCCCGGACGTGCTTGACGCCATCTACACCGTCAACGGCGACCACCTGCACGTCAACCTGTTCCTCGACTGTGCCTGTTCCGGCCCCGTTTGGGCCGTCTCCCAGCAGCGAACACCCCTGCCGGGCACGGGGTTTCGCTTCACCGTCACCGTCGAGCACGCGCCCGCCGGCCAGGCCACGCTCGCCATCCGCCGCCCTGCCTGGGCCGGCCGGATGGCCCTGTCCGTGAACGGGGCCGCGGCCGATGTCTCCGACCACGAGGGATACCTCGTGTGCCGGCGCGCCTGGCAAGCGGGCGACACCGTCGCCGTCGACATCGAGTGCCGGGTGCGCCTCGAGACGCGAACGGGCGCCCTCATGTCCCTCGATGAACTCGGTGACACGCCCGTCGAGGC
The DNA here is from genome assembly GCA_016934125.1 of Candidatus Hydrogenedentota bacterium. GTDB lineage: Bacteria > Hydrogenedentota > Hydrogenedentia > Hydrogenedentales > SLHB01 > JAFGTL01. The sequence goes on along the minus strand of JAFGTL010000142.1, from coordinate 894 downwards.
CGTGCTCTGGTATGGCCCGTGGATACTGGGCGTCAACAAGAGCCACTGTCCGCTCTTCTTCGGCGAGCCTTGGGCGGGCAACGTCATCCTGCTCTCCGGCGCGCTGAGGCCGGCGGACGCGCCCGGCGCCGCGCCGTCACCCGACGGCGCGCGCCTGCTTGTCCCCGAGGCCCGTTTTCGGACGTCTTACCGGCACGATGGCTTCCCCGAGCCCGGAACCGTCGTCCTCGAACCCATTTCCGAGTGGACGGCATGCCAAGAGGGTGCCGTCGCCGTGTGGTTGAAGTACCGGCGCGGCTCGTGAGCCCGGCCCCAGCCGGCTCCGACAAGTCGCAGGCAACCGGGTTGCACATCCCCCATCGCGGCTGTGATACACTGACGGCTTGAAGTCCTGTCGCGGGACGGCATCAGCCGGTAAGGCAGGGAGGGCTGTGCGATGGCGACTGCGAAGAATGCGATGCAGAAGCTTCTCGACTTGGCGGGCCGATTCGTGACAGCGCACCAAGCCGCCTGGAATCACGCGGACTGGGAGGAATTTGTCGGACAGGCCCTTGCGCTCGGCTTCAAAGACGACGACGAAACCCGGCGCAACCTCGGCAACGCACTCGAGGCGTCCAAGTTCCTCTACCAGCGCATGCCCGCGCGGCCTCCGGCCAAGCGGGCCGCGCGCAAGTAGCCCAATCTCATTCGCCGGGCGCTGCTTCCCGTCCCCCGGCCAGTCTATGCTACTTCCACGTGAACCGGACGGTGGCCAGGCCTCCCGCCGGCACCGTCACCGGCACACCGCCGCCTTTGTCCAGCGCGATGGGCGCTTTCGGCTCCTCGTTGAGATCGCACAGCGACGCCGACTCGAGCGGGCGGCCCACTACCAGGCGATCCGTCACATCGGTTCCG
>JAFGTL010000141.1 GCA_016934125.1 Candidatus Hydrogenedentota bacterium | reverse complement strand
TGTCCTGCTCAGGCATAGCTAGAGATCATCCGCCCACTCGCCGAACGAGTGGCGCAACGACTTCAGGATGCGGTGCAACCGCGTGCGCACGGCGCCCTCCGTGCTGCCCACGGCCTCTGCAATATCGCGCGCGGGCAACCGGTGGTAGAACCGCAACATCACGATCTCACGCGCCTCCTCGTCGAGAGTGCCTAGCGCTTCCATGAGAAACTCACGCCGTTCCGCAGCCATGGCCTGCCGGTCGGGACTGTCCGCAACGGATCGCAGAATCTCGCCGGACTCATCGCGCGCGGTACTCGCATAGTCCTCCAGGGACTCCATGGGCACGGCCTTCTTGCGCTTGAGTTCGTTCAGGCAGAGGTTGCGCGCGATGCACAACACCCACGGGCGGAACCTGCGGCAGGGGTCGAAGCGACCCCGGGCCGCAAACACGCGGATGAACGTCTCCTGGGCCAATTCCCTTGCGGACTCGTACTCCCGCATGTAATGGAGGCAGAAGCGGAAGATATCGTTCTGATACCGGCGCACCAGTTCCGCCAGTGCCTCTCGCTCGCCCTGACAGAGAAGAGCCATCAACTCTTCATCTGTTCGCTCTGCCGCGCTCAAGCGGCAATTCCAGTGCCCCAACGGGTTACGGGAGCCTTTGGCCCCGCGGCCCGTTGACGTGCTCTGATACTTGTACAAACAAAGCTCACAAACATCACACAGGCAAAGCCATGGCCGTCGCGCCCCGCCCAGCGCCGCATGGGCGCGCGGCCCAACCTGCTAACCCGCTGTATACCAATTGGTTGCGCAACGATGCGCGCCTCGCGCCCGCCCGTATCGGGCCGGACGCCCAGGCTGCCGCCCCGTGCCGAAACGGGGCTTTCGTCGCCACTAGCCGGCATAGGCCGCGATCACCTTCCTGATCCCGGCGGCGAAAGCAGTCATGTGTGCCTCTTCGTACGTCGGGAATATGAACGTGATGAACGTCCGCGCCTGGTGCCACACCGCGTTGGGCACGTCCACCTTCGAGTAGTCCACCGACGCGGGATCGGCGTATTCGGTGCTCTCGAAGGGGAACTTCGAGTGTCCGAAGGCGTTGTGCTCGGTGAACGCCCGCTCGGTGTGGCATTGCGGCCAGAACACGTTCCAACAGGGGACGCCTTCGGCGCCCAGCGCCGCCAGGAACTGCGTCATGTCGCACTTCATGTTGTCGATATCGAGCGTGATGGGGAACACGAACCAGCCGTTCCGCCGCTCGGCCGTATTCACCGGCAGATAAAGCACTTGCGGCAGATCCTGCAACGCATCGAGGAGGATCTGCGCGTTCCTGCGCCGGCGCGGCATGTTCCAGTTGTCCATGCGCTCGAGTTCGCACAACCCGATCACCGACTGCATCTCCGTCATCCGGTAGTTCCAGCCCACCATGTTGTGGATGTAGGGGAGCTTCTGCTCCATCTCGAGGAGCCGGAGCCGTTCCTGCACGTTGTAGCCGTGGTCGCGGAAACTGCGGCAGCGCCAAGCCACTTCTTCATCGTCCGTGGTCACCATCCCGCCTTCGCCGCCGGTGGTGAACGTCTTGTTCTGGCAGAAACTGCACGCGCCGATGTCGCCGATGGCGCCCGTCTTCTTGCCCTTGTACTCGCCCCCGAAGGCCTCCGCGTTATCTTCGATCACGAACAGGCCGTGTTTCTTGGCGAACGCCAGGATGGGATCCATATCCGCCACGTTGCCGTACAGATGCACCGGCATGATGGCCTTCGTGCGGGCCGTGAGCAGCTTCTCGGCCGACTCCAGGCTGATGCAGTGATCGTCCCGGTTCACGTCCGCAAACCGCGGAATCGCTCCCGCCTGCACGACCGAAAACGAACTCGCGATGAAGGTGTAGCTCGGCACGATCACCTCGTCGCCCGGGCCGATGCCCAATCCCGTCAACGCCGTGTGCAGCGCGCTCGTCCCGTTCGTCGTGCTGATGGCGAACTTCGAGCCCTGCCACTTGGCGAACTTCTCCTCAAACTCCATCCCCTTCTTGCCCGTCCAGTAGTTCACCTTCCCGGCCTTGAGCGGCTCCACCACCGCCTGGATCGTCCTCTCGTCAAACTGCGGCCAGCCCGGCAGCGGCCCCTCGACGCTCTTGGCTCCCCCGTTGATCGCCAGCTCTTCGCTCATTGATACGTCCCCTTTCCACGTCGCCCGTCACACAGCCGTTCGGACGAGTCATCTGCTTCGATGGTATGACAGGAACCGCGCCCCGGCGTCGCCGCACCGTGCGACGGCCTGCCCATGTAACCGTAGCATGATGGACTCGGCAGGCACAAGATCCCGATTCACCAAGGCCGCCACGCGTCTCCCGCGCCAGGGCGTCATGCCCGCCTTGAATTCCGGCCCGCCGTGTGTTCTCGTAGACACCAGGAGCGGACGATACCCATGAACGGCAACGAGACAAGCGACTGGCGGCAAGTCATCCTCGACTCCATCGTGGACGGCGTGTTCACGGTGGACATGGACTGGAACATCACGTCGTTCAACCGCGCCGCCGAGCGGATCACCGGCGTGCCGTGCGCCCAGGCCATCGGCCAGAAGTGTTTCAACGTGTTCCGGGCCGACATCTGCCAGTCCGCGTGCGCCCTCCGCCGAACCATGGAAACCGGCGAGCAACTCATCGATCAGCGGATCAGCATACTCGACAGCGAGGGTGAACGGATCCCCGTCAGCATCACCACCGCGGTGCTCCGCGATGACGCCGGCGCCATCGTCGGCGGCGTCGAGACGTTCCGCGACCTCTCCACCGTCGAGATGCTCCGCAAGGAGATCGCCGGCAAATACACCTTCGGCGACATCATCAGCAAGAACCACGAGATCCAGCGTATCCTCGCCGTCCTCCCCGATATCGCCGCGAGCGACAGCACCGTCCTGTTCGAGGGCCCGAGCGGCACCGGCAAGGAGCTGTTCGCCCGGGCCGTCCAC
>JAFGTL010000140.1 GCA_016934125.1 Candidatus Hydrogenedentota bacterium | reverse complement strand
GCCTCATGTTCGACGAAGTCCTCGAGCACCTCCGGCACGGTGGCAGGCCGCACGTGGCCGTAAGTCACGCGATCGATCTGGACGGCGGGCGCGAGGGTGCAGCAGCCGAGGCAGGCGACGCGGCGCAAGGTGAACTCGCCGTCAGGATCCGTGTCGCCCCCATCCGGGATGGCGAGTTCCTTGACGAAGGCGTCGAACACGGCGGGCGAGCCCTTTACGTGACACGCCGTGCCATCGCATACGCTGACGATATGCCTGCCTACGGGACGGCGCCGGAATTGGGGGAAGAACGTGCTGACGCCCTCGACGGCGGCGGGCGTGATGTCGGTGAACTCGCATATGGCCCGGAGCGCCGCCTCGGGCAGATAGTGGTATCGCGCCTGGATCGCGTGGAGGATCGGAATGAGGCACCCCGGCCCGCGCCCGATGCCGGCCACGATCCGCTCGATCTCGCCTATGTTGAATTCGCTATTCGCCATTGCCTTCGATGCACATCAGGTGCTGTTCGGTGCGCAGGTAGATCCGGTTGGCGAAGTAACCGGGCGTCGCGTAAACCGGCTCGCCGAGCCTCGGCTCGGCGATCGACTCGAACGCGGCGCCTGTCGTGAAGATGTGCGTCGTGCCCTTCAGATCCGCCGCATAGATCCGATCGCCCACGCGGATAGGCGATGAGTAAAACCCCTGCTCGAACTCCTGCGCCCACTCCGGCTCGCCGCTCGCTACGTCGAGGCACACGATCTCGCCCATGGACGTGGCGATGTAGAAGTAGTCCGCGCTGCTGGTTGGGCTGGCCACCTCGGGCAGGCTGTCCTCCCACTGCCAGGCGATCTCGGACTGGACGGCCCCGTCCACGGTATCCAGCCGGATCGCCGTGGCCATGGCGTACTCGTTGGCGACAAATACCGTGCTCCCCGAGAACGTCGGCGACGGCGCCACCTCGCCGTCCAGGCCTTCCTCCGTCCACAGCAGCGCACCCGTATCGGGGCGGTAGGCATCGACGTCCAACTCGGACGCGAGGATGAGCTGGAACCCCGACTCCGTCGGCATGAGGGCCGGTGAGGCCCACGAGATCCTCGAGCGCTGCGCCACCCAGACCTCGTTGCCGGTGGCGACGTCGAGGGCGAGAAGCCGGGGCTGCTTCTTGTCGTCGAACTGAACGAAAAGCTCGCCATCAAGGGCGATCAGCGATGACGAGTGGCCGTAGTGATTGTCGGGCACGCCGATGTTGCGGCCCCACACGAGGGCGCCGTCGACATCGAAACACGCCAAGTCGCCGGTGCCGAACAGGGCGAACGCCCAGGGCCCGTGCACGGCCATCGTAGGCGCCGCGTAGCCGGTGTCTTCAGTGACGTCCGGCGGCGTGCCCGGCGTGCCGGGGAACGCGGGCAACGCCTGGCGCCAGCGGAGTTCGCCCGTGTCCGCGTCGAAGCAGAACACCTCCCGGATCGTGTCCGTCGCGCCGCTGACGTACACGCGATCATCCCATGCGACGGGCGAGTTGAAGCCCGGCAGCGGCACCTCCGCCTTCCAGCGGATCCCGGCGCCCGTGTCGCCATCCCACGCGGTGGGCGCCGTGGCGCACGGGGCCACGCCGAATCCACCCGGCCCGCGGAACGAGGGCCATTGGGCGAGCATATCCTCCCACGAGGGATAGGGCATGACGCTCTCGGCAACCGCGTCCGGCCCGGGCGTGTCCGGAGGCGCGGCCTCGCCCGGCGCAGGGATGCCGGTAGGCGTCATGTACGCGGCCGTCAGCGCGGCCAGCACGAGAATCACTGCGATGCCCGAGACAAGCTCCCGCGTCCGGGCGATGGCGCGGCGTTGAGCCGGGGCGTCTGTGCCAGCTTGTCGTGCCGGCAATCGCGGATTCCAGCGCGCGGCCAGGCGGAACGCGATCAGGAACACGGCGGCGCCGATGAGCAACAGGCGGCCGCCCATCCGGAGGTGGGCCTGGCTCGTGAAGAACGCCTTGCGCGACAGGAGATCCAATGCGCGGATCTCCTCGACGAGCGCCTCGTCGGCCTCGGGTGACGCGCTCAACCGCTCGCGGAGCCGCAGCAACTCCGGATTATCGAGGGGATCGGCCGCACGCACCTGCACGTAGTTCGCGATCAGGAGCACACATACCACGAGCGAGAACAGGCCCGACACCGCCGCAACGCCTACTGCGATGCGCCGCGCGGCCCGATCCGCCACGAACTCAGGTTTCTTGGCTTTCGACTTGAGCATCCTTGTTCTCAACGGGGCAGTACGGGAAACACCGCGCACACGCCACGCACGCCACGCGATCCGCCTCGTAGTCCTCGCGTTTCCGAACCACGGCCAGCGCGATGAGTCTGCACGCGATCACCAGTCCTAGAAACGCGCCCAGCCACGCCGATTTGCCCTTGAAATCGGCCCGAACTCGCCGCGCTTCCTCATACAACTCCGCCGTTGTCGTACGGCTTGCCCGAAACGTCTCGCTCTCGATCGTCATCTCCGCGAAATCGCCCGCGTCCTCCGCGGCGATGCGCTCGGCGAGCCGGATCGTCGGATGCAGCCGGGCCAGTACGGCATGCGAAGCCAGGCCCGTCGCGCCGCCCACGGCCACGATGACGGGCGTCAACAGCAGCAGAATGGCGAGGCGCCGGACGCCTTGTCTACGCGGTTCGGGCGGGGTATCGGGCGTCGGCTCGTTGATGGCGCCGTAGGGACACGCGTCCGTGCAGAGGGCGCACTGAATGCACTCGCCGGGCGTAATGCGCGGAGGCCACTTGGCGAACCGGCTCATCCAGCCGAGGAGCACGCCGTAGGGGCACAGGTAGCGGCAGTAGGGCCGGCCGATGAACATGCCCGCCACGAGGAGGAGGCCGCCGGCCAGAACCAGGTTGAAGCTGGCGCCCTGGCGGAAGAAGCCCACGAAGGGATCGTAGCGGCAGATGAGATAACCGGAGCCGGTGGCCACGCCGAGCACGGTGACGCCGAGGTAGGCATAGGGAATCAGCCGGAGCACCTGATCGGCCGCCCGCGGCACCGGCACCGGCCGCACCGCCACGACTTCCTGGATCGCGCCCAGCGGGCATACCGCGGCGCAGAACACCCGCCCGAAGAACAGCGCGAACAGCAGCGGGAGCAGGAAAAACCACATGATCGCCGCGGGCACCGCGACACCCGGATCGAGCACGGCCTCGGCCACGTTCTGCAGCGATCCCACCGGACATACGCAGCCTTCTCGCCAGAATCCGAAGTAGATGAGCGAGAAGGCCGTAAGCGTGAACACCCCGGGCCGCGAGCGCCGCCTCAACACGAGCCACGCCGCGATGGCGAGGGCCGCGGCGAGCACGGCCGCATCCACCAGATCGTTCGTGCGGCCCGGCAGCGGCGTGTGCAGTTCCGGTTGTTCGTAGCCCGACTCGAACTCGGGCATGGGAAACCGGAACTCGGCCCACCCGCGTGCGGCGAGCAGGATCAGCACGGCCAGCCCGGCCAGGATGCGTGTGCGGCCCGTCATTCCTGTGCCGGCCCCCCTTGCCGGCGCGTCTTCAACAGATAGCCCTGTTCGGCCGGGATGCGGCGGAACGCGTCAGCCGGGCAGGCGCGCGCGATGGCGCATTCATTGCAGTGGACGCACAAGTCCTGTTTCACCTGGAGGTAGAGCGATCCGTTGCCGAACAGGGCGCAGCCCTTGACGCATTTGCCGCACCCGACGCACAAGTCCTCATCAATCGTGTACTGAAAGAACGGATCCTCGATATACGTCCGCTTGATGGCCGACACCGGGCACAACTCGTTCTCGGCCCCCGTGTCGCGATCCTTCGCGCCGGGCTGGAGGTAACCGCCGCACAGATCGCAGTAGCCGCAGATCTCGTACGAATGCACGCATTTCACCGCGGACGGATTCAGCACGCAATGCGTCGCGCACTGCCCGCACTGGACGCACTTCTCCGGATCGATCTGCCACACCGTCGCACCGCCCGCCGGCGCCGCCGCTTTCCACACCGCCCCTCCCACACCCAACGCCGCCGCCGCGCGAATGAAGTCGCGCCGGGGAAACCGGTTTGGATCGCTCGTCACGGCTCGCCTTCCTTTCTGCGCCGGAGCGGGCATGTCGCCGAGGCGCGGCACCCCCGGCAGGCTCGCACATCCGGACATACCGCGTCCGGCCCCCGCCTGCGGCTGAACGCGAAGCCCGCGGCGGCAAGGCCGCCTGCCAGCCCGGCCCGGGCCAGGCCGCGGAGGAACTCGCGGCGCTTCTCTGCGGACGCGTCCACGTCAAGCGGGCTCCTTCTCCTCGAATACGCGAATCGCATTGCGGTTGACATCGATCACGAGCACCCGGCCGCGGGCATCCACCGCGAGATCGCCGAAAGGCACATGGAGATCGCCCGAGAAGGCCTCGGTGGGCCCGCCGCGAAACGCTTCCGGCCCGGCCACCACCCCGAGAAGCTTGCGCTCTACCGAGTACAGCTTGACGCGCGCGATCCCTTTCTCGGCGGTTACGAGCGTCCCGTCCGGGCGAAACGCCACGTGGCAGGGATTGCAGCATCCGCAGAATCCGTCGATCTCCATGGACGGCCGATACCACGCCGTGATCAGTTCGCCGTTCGGCCGGTAACTCTCGAGTCCATGCCGCCCCGGATTGACGGCCCACAGGGCGCCGCCGTCGTCCAGAGCCACATCGAAGTAGGGGCTGGGCACGATGAGTCCCGGGATGTCCTTGGCCGCATCCTCCTCACCGATGCGGGCCATGGGATTGCCCTGCCGATCGAGGCACAGCACCACGCGATTGCCCGCGTCGGCCACGTAAACGTGTTCAGCATCGGCCACGATGGCCGTCACGTGGGCCTGATCGCCGAGGCCCGTCCAATCCGCCTTGGGCGCGCCGCCCGCCTCGATCACCGCGATGCGATCCGTCATGCCGAGCAGGATCTCGCCGTCCGGCGCCACGGCCATGCAGGTGGGCGTGCCCATGACGGCATACCGGCCGAGGAGCGCCCCGTCGAGATCGCACACGGCCACCGCGCCCTCTCCAGCGGCGTAGATGCGGCCGTCAGGCGTCGCGGCCACGGCGTGCAGGGCAAGGATCTCGGGCTCGATGGGGGCGGTTTCCGAGAAGATCACGCTGGCCGGATCCACGCGCTCGAGATCGCCCATCTCATAGCGGAACGATTGGGGCGGCTCCGGGCGGCGATCGCGGGATGCCAGCAGCGCTACGCCGCCGACGGTGGCCACGGCGGCCAACGCCCACATCCAGGGCGGGATCCGTCCAGTGCCTTCACCGCTCATCGTGTTCGCCGCTCCTCTTGGCTCGTGCCCGCGTCGATGCACACCATCCGTTTGGAGTCGCGCAGCAGCATGCGGGATCCGGCCACGGCAATGGGGCCCCAGGCGTCCTGGCCGTCCAGGATCTGGGCCTGGCCCAGTTGAATGTAGCGCTCGCGACTCCGCTCGATGATCGTCAGAACGCCGTCGTCGCTCAGCACGAAAAACTTGCCGTCGGCCACGAGGAACGGGCCCAAACCGAACCGGCTGGCCGGGCCGCTGGCCCACACCAGATCGCCGTCCGGATCGTAGCAGGCGAACTGGCCGCGCAACGCGCCCGCATCCTTCGGCATGATAGCATGAAGCAAACCGTCAACATAGACGGGCGTCTGCTGCTCGCAGGCTAGCCATTCCTTCGGCGTTCTGTCGAATACCACCCCGGCGGAGAACGCCCCGCCGGACTCGTGCAGTTCGAGCATGAGGCTCCCGTTGCCATAGCCCGCGGTGAGGAAGATCCGCCCCTTGCCCAACGCCACGGGCGACGGCGCCACGACGTTGGCGTCCCAGGGCGCTTCCCACAGGATCCGGCCCGCGTCCGGCATGCCATCCGCCGCCACGCCGGCCACACCCCCGATGGCGCAGTAGACGTACATCCGAACGCCGCCGAATGTCATCGGCATGATGGACGAGTGCGACATGTTCCAGCCCTTCGGATTCGGCGTCTGCCAGGCGACTTCGCCGGTGGCGCAGTCCACGGCCACGAGCAACGCGTCCGGGCCGCATGGGGCCAGAATGGCCCGGCCGTTCTCGATGAGGGGGCACTGCCCCGCATACCAGAGCGGCTCGACGGTGCCGTATTCGTCCTGGAGCGAGAGGCCCCACCGGAACGCGCCCGTCTTCGCGTCGAGGCACACCACGTGGCAACGCGGGCCGATGGTGACGACGAAATCGTCGGTAACCGCCGGAATCGTACGCGACATGCCGTGGTTGCGCTTGATGTTCACCGGATAGGAATGGCGCCAGATCTCCGCGCCGTCGGCCAGCGAGAAGCACCGCACCGCATCCGCCCGGGCCGCCTCGTCGTAGTCAATCACATAGACGCGCCCGTTGAGCACGGCGGGCGCCGCGTGCCCTTCGCCGAGTTCCACCGACCACAGAACCTCGGGGCCGTCGTCATCCCACCCCGCCGCGAGTGGAGCGTCCTGTTTCGAGATGTTGTCGAAGTCCGGGCCGCGAAACCGCGGCCAGGCCCCGGGCAATCCCGCCGGGACGCCCCCGAACTGCTGAAAGGTGCCCGAGAGATCCGTGGCGAGGCCGGCCGACGAAGCGTCCGCGGGCCGGCCGTCCCTGCCGGGCAGGCTCACCGACAACGTACGGGCGGGATCGTAGGCGAGCCACTGGCGCAGCGCCGCGCCGGCCACCACAACACACGCCAGCACGGCACCGGCCGCGGCGATTCGACTTGCTCTCGAGTCCTTCATCCGGTTCCTTGCGCGCCCCGCGCCGATCCCCTCAGCGGCTACGCAGATCGAGGCACTTCATCTGCTCCTGATCGCGCACGAGGAGCCGGCCCTGCGACAGCGCCATGGGCGACCACATCTTCCGGCCGTCGAGCACCTTCACCTGGGCCAGCTGCTTGTAGTCCTGCGGCGACGGTTCGATGAGGTGCAACACGCCCGTCTTGCCGTCCAGGCTCACGATCATGCCATCCGCGAACAGCAGGTTGCCGCGCTCGAACAGGGGCAGGCCCGGCACATCCTTTGTCCGCCATTGTACCTTCCCGTCCAGGCTCATACACACCATGCCGTCCTGCCGATCGTTCGAGTTGCTGTTGGCATAGAGATATCCGTCGATGAAGAGGGGCTGGTGAATCTGGCTGCCGCACTCCTCCGTTCTGAAGAGTTCCTCCACCCCGAATCCGTCGCCGTCGCGCCGGATGCGGATCATGGCCGAGCCGGCCCCATATCCGCCTGTGATGAACAGCCGATCGCCGGGCAGCGCCGTCGGGTAGGGAATCGGGATCCGGCACTGCCAGCCATCATAGGCCCACAGCTTCTTCCCGTCGTCGAGCGCGTAACCGGCCGCGCCGCCCGGCGCCAGCATGACCACCTGCTCGACGCCCCCGAGTGTCGCGATCACCGGCGTTGAATATCCGACGCCTGCGTCGGCCGCCGCCTTCCACACGATCTCGCCGGTGGTGCGTTCGTAAGCGGCGACATAGGCCTCCTTCGCCTGGGGCGCGATGATCGCGAGGTTCCGCCATAGCGATGGCGACTGGGACACGCCCCAGTTCGGCGGCTTGTTCCCGAAGTCCGTCAGGATGTTGTGCTTCCAGGCGGGTTGGTGCGTGGTGCGATCGACGCACACGAAATCGCCCATCATGCCCACGGAATACACGCATTTCTCGTCCACCGTGGGCGTGGTTCGCGAGCCGCTGTGGCCCACGCTGCCCGGGGCGTCGTAGGCGAAGTGCCAGCGTTCCTTGCCGGATTCGAGGCCGATGCATCGGAGCACGTCCTGCTGTTCGTCGACGCGATCCAGGATGTACACCTCGCCATCGCGCACCGCCGGGCCCCCGTACCCCGGCCCGAGGGGGAACGTCCACGCGACCTCGGCCGGCCCCTCCGGCCAGGAACGGATCAAGCCGGTTTCGGGCGAGGCGCCGTCCCGGTTCGGCCCCTGGAACTGCGGCCAGTCCGACGCGACGGCGGGGGTAACCAACAGGGCCATTGCCAAGGTAACGATAGCCACGTTTCGCAAAGTCGATCGCATCGGGGTGACACTCCTGTGAGAAGGGCTCTCCTCAAGCATAGACTTACACAGCGGGACAAGCGCAAGGACTGCCCCAATACGAGGCGGATCCACGCGCAGTATGCGGCATTCTACCGTCAGCTTCCAGGCATCCGCGGGCGCAGAGCCGACTGACGCCTTCCGCCCCTCGCTGTTCCGCCTGGAAATAACGCGTTGACAATCCTGCGTTCTTTAAGTAACAACGCCGAAGGAGACAGGATTCCCTCTTGGGCGAGCGCACAAAGGAGCACGCGAATGAGAGGCTTCTGCTGGACACTCATCGGGCTGTTCGTCATGACAGGCGTGGCCGTGGCGGGCGACTCGCCCCAGTTCCGGGGCCCCAACCGGGATGGGAAGTACGCGGAAACGGGCTTGCTCAAGGAATGGCCCGAGGGCGGGCCGCCGGTGGCGTGGCGGGCCACCGGACTCGGCCAGGGCTATGCTTCGCCGTCCATCGTGGGCGACAGAATCTACCTGCCCGGCACCCAGGGCGCCACGGGGTGCCTCTTCGTCCTCGATCTCGACGGCAACATCCTTCGCTCGGCCCCCTACGGCCCGGAGACACAGGACAAGCAGGCACCCGGGCCCCGATCCACGCCCACCATCGACGGGGATCGCCTGTATCTCCTGTCCGGACTGGGCGTGATCACCTGCTTCCAACTCCCCGATTGCGCCATCCTGTGGCAGGTGGACATTCTCGAGCGATTCCAGGGCAAACAGATCACCTGGACGCTCGCCGAATCGCTCCTCATCGACGGCGATCGCGTCATCTGCACGCCCGGCGGGCCCGACGCGGCCGTCGCCGCCCTCGACAAACAGACCGGCGCTACGGTGTGGACGAGTACCGGATTCAGCGAACCCTCGGCCTACTGCTCGCCCGACGCGTTCGACATGGACGGACGCCGGCTCCTGGTGACGATGACGGCCAAGTCCGTGGTCGGCCTCGACGCCGCCACGGGCCAGGTGCTCTGGACGCATCCACACGAAACCGACTACGACATCCACGCCGTCACGCCCGTGGCCGCGGGCCGGATGCTCTACTACACCGCCGGCTATGGTTCGGGCGGCGGCATGCTGCGGCTGGCGCCCGACGGATCCAGCGTCACCCCCGTCTGGACGGACGCGAACCTCGACTGCCAGCACCACGGCGTCGCCCTCCTCGACGGATACCTCTACGGGACGGGCCACAAGAACAGCGCCCTGATCTGCCTCGAACTCGAAACCGGCCGGCTCATGTGGTCGACGAAGGACGTGCGACAGGGCGTTGTGGTGTATGCAGACGGTATGCTATACGTTTACGAAGGGCCGAGGCGCGGCATGGTGAGTCTAGTCAAAGCGACCCCGGACGGCTTTACGCGGGCGGGCGCGTTTGAGGTAACCGACGGAGATGGAAATCACTGGGCACACCCTGTCATTGCGGGCCGCCGGCTTTACATCCGCCACGGAGACGTGCTCCTTGCGTATGCCATTGCCGCACCGTAACCGGCCCACGCGGGCATTCACCCTCATCGAGCTCCTGGTGGTCATCGCCATCATCGGCATCCTCGCGGCCGTCCTGCTGCCCGCGCTGGCCCGCGCCCGCGAGGCGGCCCGGCGCGCGAGTTGCCAGAACAACCTGAAGCAGTGCGGCCTCGCCCTCAAGATGTTCGCCGGGGAAAGCCCAAGCGGCAAGTGGCCCAGTCAGGCCAAGCGCAGCGGCATGGACTGCGACGCCATCGCCATGACGAACATGTTCGACGGCCCCTCCATGTACCCCGAATACCTTTCCGACGTATCGATCCTCGTGTGCCCGTCGGATCCGCAGGCGACCAACGAAGACCTCCCCTTCTCCGTGGACGGCCGCGTGTATCCCTGCCTCATCGACAGCCTCTGCTACGCGTACTGGGGCTACGCCATCACGCCGGACCACTACCTGGTTGCCGGCGGCGACGATAACGCGCATCCCGCCGACGCCCAACTCGATCTGACCGCGTGGCTCCAGGTGATGTCCGGCATCTACATGCCCGCCTACACCACGCCCGTCGAGGATGCCGACTCGCTCTACGAAGACGACGTCCCGTTTCTGGACAGCGAAGGCGCGGCCGGCGCCTTGCTCCGCCTTCGCGAGGGCATCGAGCGGTTCCTCGTCACCGACATCAACAACCCCGCCGCGACGGCCACGGCCCAGAGCGAACTGGCCGTCATGTGGGATCAGGTGGGCGCCGTGGTGTTCCGGCACGGAACCACCATCGACTTCAACCACGCGCCCGGCGGCGGCAACGTGCTCTTCATGGACGGCCACGTCCGGTTTCTCAAGTTCTCGGAGCGGTTCCCCGTGAGCCACGGCTGGATCCGCCTCATGCAGATGCTCGACGCCATGACCCCGTGAGGCCCGGCCGCCGTCAGTAGTTCGTGGCGATCTCCACCCGCCCCTCGTCGATATCCCGCTGGGCCATCTCGCCCGTGAGGTACGTCTGGAATTCCGCCTGGCCCTTCAAGTGGACGTTGAACCAGGACACCAGATACCGCACGGCTACGCGCTTGGCCAACGCGTCGTCTACGTCCTCATGATTGCCGAAGGCCAGGTGCATGAATCCGAGGATGCCCCCGACATCGTCGATGAAGCTCACGTGATCGCTGTTGAGTACGCGCAGTTCCTGGGCCGGACTCTCGGCATGCACGAAGAACTGGTGGTAGTTCTCCGCGGCCGGCGTGAAGATCGAGTCGTACTCCGTTCCGATGAACAGGATCGGTTCGTCCACCTCCGGCATCCGCTCGGGCGTGATCGCCGGGAACATCTCCGACGCCGGGGCGAACGAGGCCGCGCCATCCACGGGGTCGAGGGACACGCCCGCCACGAAGCGATCATCCTCGATGCAGGCCATCACGACGTATTTCGCGCCAATCGAATGGCCCGCCACCCCGATCCGCCCCGGATCTATCGCGCCCGCGAACAGGCTCCACGGATCCGCGTTCCGTTCCAGCAGCCAGTCGAGGTGCTCGGACATGTCCCGGGTGGACACCGTGTTGTCCGCGCCGACGTAGTGGGCGAAGTGGACGATGTAGCCCCAACTCGCAAGCTGCTCGCCATAGGAGCGATACATCAGCGGCGGGCAGTTGAACCCCGGCGCGAACAGGACCACGGGGCAGGGCGCGGCGTCCGGATGTACGGTGTCAGCGTCCAGGCAAGGGAAGTAAACGACCTCGTATACCGTGGTTCGGGCCACGTCCCGGCGCGTCAGCCGGAACGCCGTCTTGGCCACCTCGTAACGGCCGTAGAACCCCTCGTCCCGGGACGGGGGAGCCGGACAGCCGAGGGCCAGTGCGCCGCTCACCACAAGAACCACTATTCCGCGCCGGCGAATCCGCATTGGACTAACCCCAAGCGTCCCGACCATCCCCGAAAGCCGTCTGTGCTGCGCTCGCTACCCTAGCACAGAACGGCGCAGCACGCAACCGTGTCTTCGGCCCGGGCCGAGCATTGAAACCGGGCCGGACTCGGTGTACAATCGATGGTTGCATCCAGAGGGAGTTCTTCCTGCTTGACACAAACGCTGGGATTCAGTGGCTCGGTTCGGTTCGGACGATGTGCTGCAGCGGCCGCCCTCTGCGAGAGTGACCAGCATTGGCGAACGGGTTGGTGCGATCTTGATATGAGTGCCTTTGGCATTGATCTTGAAGCCGGCGCAGTCCGCATCTACGGGCCCGGACTGTCGAAACATGACGCGCTCGATATCCTCGTGGACGCGGTGGCCGATTCGGGCGCAGTCATGGATCGGGAGGCGTTTCGCCGGGCGGTGAGAGAGCGGGAATCCGTGATGAGCACCGGCATCGGATACGGGGTGGCCATTCCCCACGTCCGGATCGATCCCGTCCGGCGCCCCTACATCGGCGTCGGGATCTCGAAAGACGGCATCGACTACGACACGCTGGACAACCAGCCCGTGCACGTCGTCGTGCTCTTTGCGATGCCGTCGGGCTCGCAGCGGGAATACCTGCGGTTGTTGGCACAGGTGATGACGGCCTTGAAGGTTCCGGGATTCCGGGAGGCGCTCACGGCCTGCTCGACGCCGCAGGAGGTCGTGGACATCTTGAACGCACCGGGCACCAACTGATCGCGGGCGGCCCGGCCGGGTGGGGGGACAGACGATGAAATTGTCCAGTCTGATATCCGCGCCGCACATTGTGATCGGCCTCGATGCCCAATCGCTCGCCGAGGCCATCCCGGAGCTGTTGGGGCGTGCGGGGAACTTCAAGCCCGCCGAGCCCACCGAGGCCATCGCCGCGGCCGTCCTCCGCCGCGAGGCCCAGGGCAGCACCGCCATGGAACGGGGCGTCGCGTTGCCCCATGCCCGGATTCCCGGGTTGCGTGATTTCTACATCCTCGTTGGCACGTGCGGGCGCCCCCTTCGCGACAAGGGCCTTGACGGGGCCCCCGTCGACCTCATCGTCCTCATCCTCGCGAACGATCAGAAGAACACCCTGATGCTCCAGTCCATGGCCGCCCTCGGCCGCTTGGCGATCGAGTCCGACGTCCTCGACCAAGTGCGCCGCGCGTCCACGTCCGACGCCGCATGGCAGGCGATCCACGGGGCAGGCATCGAGGTCCGCAAAACGTTGCAGGCCCGCGACCTCATGCGGGAATGCCCCGTGGTTGCCCGATCTGAGACCACCTTAGGGGAACTGCTCGACCTGCTCTTCCAGCACGAAGCCCGGCAGGCGCCCGTATGCGGTGCGGAAGGGAATGTAGTCGGGGCCGTCACCAGCGAGGAAATTCTCGAAGCGGGATTCCCCGACTACATGGCCCGAATCCCCGACATCGGGTTCCTGCCCGAGTTCGAGGCCTTCGAGCAGTTCTTCCAGCGCGAAGGCACGATGCTCGTACGCGATGTATTCAACAAGAACCCGTTGGTGGTCGACGCCGATGACCCGCTGATCCGCGTCGTGTTCCGCATGCGACAGGAACGCCAGCGGTTCGCCTACGTCCAGGAGCGCGGCCGGTTCGTCGGCGCGATCGATCGCGACCACATCATCTCCCGGATTCTGCGCGCGTGATGGACATGCAGGCCATTTTCGCCGTTATCATTGCGGTACTCACCTACGCCGCCATCCTCAGCGGCAAGGTGCACAAGACCGTCGCCGCCCTCCTGGGCGGCTGCGCCATGGTCTTGCTCCGCGTCGTCGGCGAAGAGGAGGCCTTTCAGGCCATCGACCTCGGCGTCATCTTCCTGTTGACGGGCATGATGGTCATCTCACACTTCCTGGCCAAAAGCGGCTTCTTCGGCTATGTCGCCATCCGGATCGCCCAACTCGCCAAGGGCCGCCCCCTCCCCCTGCTCGTCCTGCTATGCACCGTCACGGGACTGCTGTCCGCCCTCGTCGACAACGTCACGACCATCGTCCTCATCGCCCCCGTCACCTTCCTCGTAGCCGAACAACTCGAGGTCAACCCCGTTCCCTACCTGCTCTTCGAAGTCATGGCGGCCAATGTCGGCGGTACGGCCACGCTCATCGGCGATCCCCCCAACATCCTCATCGGCAGCAAGGCGGGCCTCACGTTCAACCAGTTCCTGATCAACCTCGGCCCCATCGTGCTCGTCTGCCTCGCCCTCCTCGTCGGCGCCGCCGCCTTCGCCGTGCGCAAGAGCGCTCACGTGTCGTCCGACATTCGTGCCCGCATCATGGAGATGAACCCTGCCGGCGCCATCTCGGATCGCCGCCTCATGCTCAAGAGCCTGTTCGGCCTCAGCCTCGTACTCACCTCGTTCCTCCTTCACGGCCTGCTCCACATCGGCCCCGCCCCCGCCGCGCTCGCCGGCGCGGCCCTGCTTCTCCTGTTCACACACGCCGAACCGTCCGAGGCCTTCGGGGCCGTCGAGTGGCCCACCCTCTTCTTCTTCGTGGGCCTCTTCCTCACCGTGGCCGGCCTTGCCGCAACCGGCGTCCTCGATCAGATCGCCCGGTTCGCCGTGTCCCTCACGGGAAGCGATCTGTTTCTCACCGCCATGGTCGTCCTGTGGTTCGCGGCCATCACTTCGGCCTTCATCGGAGCGATTCCCATTGTTACGGCCCTGATCCCCGTCGTCCAGAACATCATCCCCGGCATCACCGCCCAGGGCACGCTGCCCGAGCCGGTGGTCGCCCAAGCCCTGTGGTGGTCGCTCGCACTCGGGGCCTGTCTTGGCGGCAACGGCACCGTGTTCGGCACGGCCGCCAACGTCGTGGTCGTCGAGATCGCCCGGAACAACCGGCGCGAGATCTCCTTCGCCCAGTTCCTGCGATACGGCCTGCCCGTCACGTTCGTCACGCTTGTCCTCTCCAGCATCTACGTACTGATTCGCTATGTCCCTTGAGCACGAGGCCCTGGGCGCCTGGGGGTTGTCAGGCGTCCGCCTTGAACCCCTCCCCGGCGGCACCGCCAACCGCAACCTGCTCGTCACCCACTCTTCAGGGCGGTTTGTGCTCCGCCAGCGCAGTCCGCGCTATGCCGATCCGGGCCAGATCGCCTTTGATCACGCCCTCATGCGCCGCCTCGCGGACTGCGGAATCCCCGGGCCTCGTCTCGTGCTCACCCCCAGCGGGGCTGCCACCGTCAACGTAGGCGGCGCCCTGTTCGAACTCCATGCGTACGTGCCCGGGGAGCCCGTCGACTGGGCTGATCTCGGCCACCTTCGTCTGGCCGCGCGCACGCTACGGCGGTTCCACGAGGCCACGGCCGGGTTCGATCCCCCGTCCTCCAAGGCCTGGGGCCGCCAGGACGCCCCCGAGACCATCCGCGAAGGGCTCCGCGACCTCCGCCGCGTCGCCCGTGACGCGGAGGCTCTGGAGGTACTCGACGAACTCGAGTGCTGGGCCGTGCGCATCGCCGAGGCGCTGCCCGACTCCGCCTTCTGGGCGTTGCCCTGCCAGGTGATCCACGGCGACTTCCACCCCGGCAACGTCAATATCGGGCCGGACGGCATGCGGGTGTTCGACCTGGATTGCGCATGCCGCCACCCCCGCGTCCGCGATCTCGCCGACGGCATTCTCTACTTCTGCGCGCGCCGGGACGGGCCCTTCGACGCGACGGCCATCGCGGCCCTCACCCGGGAATGCTGGCTCGATCCGGAACGCAACCGGGTGTTCCTCGACGCCTACGGCCCGCTCACACCCGCGGAACAGGCTGCCCTCCCTTGGGTTGTGGCCGCCCGCTGGATCGACAGCCGCGTCCGCGGCCGACTCAAGCTCCCCCGCGACGCCTGGCCCGACTATGCGGTGCGTGGCGTGCTCACGCCGCTCGATGCGGTGTTTTCCGCACTCCCGGCATAGGCTCTCGATGCAGGGAGGAAGCCACGCAGTGGGCCCGGCGGCCGGGCGAGTGCCGGTCGTGCCGTTACTAAGCCTGGACATGTTGGCCCTCGGGGTGTAGACTGTTTGACAAGTGGGTTGCGCAATAGGGGCACGATCTGCTATCAGGGATACGTACAGATCAGCATGGGGCGTTCCGCATGCTGATGGGGATGCGAAGTGGCCTTATGTTTTAAGTGGGAAATCGCCCACAAGGAGGGGACAGCTATGCGAAGTCGAAGAAGGAAAGGGTTTACGCTCATCGAACTGCTCGTCGTCATTGCAATCATCGGTATTCTGGCTGCGATCCTGTTGCCGGCACTGTCTCGGGCGAGGGAGGCGGCGCGGCGGGCGAGCTGCGCGAACAACCTCAAACAGATGGGAATCGTGTTCAAGATGTACGCCAATGAGAGCCGCGGCGAGAAGTTCCCGCCCAAGGTGCGGCCCTGCGGCACCATCGGCGGCACCTTCCCGGGCGTGCCGGACGATCCGTGCTGGATGCCGGATCCGCTGAGCATGTATCCCGAGTACCTCACGGACGCCCATATCCTCGTGTGCCCGTCGGATCCCGAAGGGGAGAAGATGTTCGAACCGGGCGGCTACCACACCTGGGTAGACGCCCTCGGACAGCTCGACATGGATCCGATCACCGGTTGCGGCCAGTTCCCGAGGCAGGGCGATGCGTCGTACACCTACTGCGGATTCGCCATTCCCAAGGACAACAGCTACCTGACCGGGTGGCCGGGCTTCGATCCGCCCGACGATCTGTCGGGTGCGGGGCTGGCGGTGTGCGCGTTGCTGCCCGTCATGCGCGCCCCGGACGACGATTTCGAGCTGGTGGCTCTGGGCAGTGACACCGGACTGGGCTACGACGTGCCGCACCCCGTGCTTGGCCCCGTGACCGTGCTGCGGCTGCGTGAGGGCATCGAGCGGTTCCTGGTGACGGACATCAACAACCCGGCCGCGACCGCGCAAGCGCAGTCGGAGCTGGCGGTGATGTGGGACGTCATCAGCACGAAGACGGAAGACTTCAATCACGTGCCGGGCGGCGGAAACGTGCTGTACCTGGACGGACACGTGAAATTCGTGAAGTGGCCCAGCGAAGAATTCCCGATCTGTGCCGAGCTGGCTTATGTCGCCTTGGCCGCTTCGTAAGTAGCTGTCGCGACTCGACTTCCGGCATTCCAGAGGGGCGCCCCGACCGATGGGGCGTCCCTCTTCCTCTTGCTCGCCCCATCCCGCCATGGCTTGGCCGCCTACACCCGCTCGGGCCAAACAGAAACCTGACGCGAATCCGGCGTAATCCGCACCCTTGGAACGCCACACGCTAACGCTCGCCGCCTAGGATATCCCTGTTCGTTCCGGCAGGAGCGGATTCCGATGCGCTCATTCCACGGTGCGAGACCGTTCCCGGCAGGCCCTGCGGGCCCCGGGAGACGAGGAAGGGCCTCGGGCAATGAACTGGACGGCATGGCGAACCAAAGGAGGACACGGATATGCGAAGTCGAAGAAGGACGGGGTTTACACTGATTGAACTGCTGGTTGTCATCGCAATCATCGGCATTCTGGCGGCAATCCTTTTGCCGGCCCTGGCGCGCGCCCGGGAAGCGGCGCGGCGGGCGAGTTGTGCGAACAACCTGAAACAGGCCGGCCTGGTGTTCAAGATGTACGCCAACGAAAGCCGCGGCGAGAAATTCCCGCCCAAAGTGCGCCCCTGCGGTACCATCGGCAGCACCTTTCCGGGCGTCCCGGATGATCCGTGCTGGATGCCGGATCCGCTCAGCATCTATCCCGAATACCTGACAGACGCCCACATCCTGCTGTGCCCGTCGGATCCCGAGGGCGAAAAGGTGTTCGAGGTGGGGGCCGGCGGCAACTGGGTGGACGCCAATGGCGACCTGGACGTCGATCCGACCACCGGATGCGGCGATTGGGCCCTCCAGGGCGACTCGTCATACACCTACACCGGGTTCTGCATCCCCAAGGACAACAGCTATCTGACCGGGTGGCCGGGCTACGATCCGCCGGACGATCTGTCAGGCGCGGGCCTTGTGCTGGCGGCGCTGCTGCCGGTGCTGCGCGAGCCGGACGAGGACTTCGAGTTGGTGGCCCTGGATTCCGACACCGGGTTGGGCTTCGACATGCCCCATCCCGTGCTCGGAGCCGTCACGGTACTCCGGTTGCGCGAAGGCATCGAGCGCTTCCTCATCACCGACATCAACAACCCGGCCGCCACGGCCCAGGCCCAGTCGGAACTGCCGGTTATGTGGGACGTGCTGAGCGCGGCGGTGGAAGACTTCAACCATATCCCGGGCGGATCCAACGTCCTCTACATGGACGGACACGTCAAATTCGAGAAATGGCCCAGCGAACAATTCCCGGTGTGCCCCGAGATGGCCTACGTGGCCGCGGCTGCGAGCTAACGGCTCCGTCCAAGAGACCCACTCAGTGGGAGGCGCCCTGGCGACTTCAGGGCGCCTCATTCTGTATGATTGCGCGTGCGGGAACCCAACCAGGAGGGCGAATGGATGGCGGTGAGAAGCAGACGGCGGGCGGGCGCTCTGCTGATGGGCGTGCTGGCGATTGCCGCAGCGGCCAGTTGGGGCGATGGCCCAAGCCAGCGGGCGTTTTTCGACGAACCGATCCTGTTGGGCGCGCACCGGGGCGGCGCCCGGGTGCTTCCCGAGAACACCGCCTTCGGCTTCCGCGAAGCGGCCAGGCGCTGGCCCGGCATTCTGCTCGAAGCCGACGCCCGCCTTACGGCCGACGGGCACGTCGTGTTGCTGCACGACGAAACCGTGGATCGCACCACCGACGGCACAGGCCGGATCGGCGACATGACGCTCGAGCAGGCGAAACGGCTCGATGCGGGATACCCGCTCACCACCGACCGCGGCCAAACCTATCCCTATCGCGGCACGGGCGTCACCATCGCCACCCTCCAGGAAGCCTTGGCCGCGGTGCCCGACTCCCGGTTCCTCATCGAGTTCAAGGATCCGGACACGGCCATCGTGGACGCCACGATCCGCGCCATCCAGGACGCCGCCGCCGCGCCGCGCGTGCTGCTGGCCTCCTTCGTGCCCGCCCACATGGCGCGCGCCCGCGAACTGGCCCCGGCCATGGCCATGTGCTACGACTTCGAAACCGGCGCGGCACTCCTGGCCGCGCTGCGCAACGGCGGCTGGGCCGACTACCGCCCCGTGGCCGATGTCCTCTCCCTGGGCCGCTCGCACGTGCGCGAACTCGCCGTGACGCCCGACGAGATTCGGGCCGTGCGCGCCAAGGGCATCCGGTTCCAGATCCACACGCTCAATACGCGCGAAGAGATGGAACACTACCTCGCCCTCGGCGTCGACAGCATCCTGACGGATCGCCCCGACCTCCTCGCCGACGTCATCGCGGCGTGGCAGAAGCGGCGCCAGCCCGAGTAGGCACGCACCACGCGCCCTCACGGATGGACAGGGGGGAAGGCGATATCCTGGAAGGGCCGGGGCGCCCGGACTGCGTGGTATAATGACTTCACAGGAGGGCGAGCCATGCGAACCGGTTTGATCGTCGTGCTGATTCCGCTGCTCGGGGGCTGCTTCGTGGATCTGCTCGCATCGACGGCGATCCAGAGCGAGCTGCAGGCCGAGAGCTTGCAGGCGATGAAGGGCCAGCTCGAGCACGCCCAGGGGATGAAGTCCGAGGTGGAGTTGCAGGGCACGATCAACGCCTACTATGCCGAGAAGGGCGAGTATCCGCCGTCGCTCGAAGCGCTGGTGCCCGAATGGCTGCCAGGGGGCGTGCCCACGAAGCCGGACGGCACCCCGTATGGATACGACCCCCAGACAGGCCGGTTGCTCGACGCCCCCATGTCCCCCGCGGCCGTAGCGGCCCGATCGGACAATCAGAAGATGGCGGAGATTCGGGCGGCCATCAACCAATTCGGGCAGGCCACGGGGCGCTATCCGTGGAACCTCGCCGAACTCACGCCCACCTACCTCAAGGAAGTGCCCAAGACGGCGAGCGGAGCGGAATTCCTCTACGACATGCGGGATGGGGGCGTCTATCACCCGAATCCGGCGGAGTTGCAGCAGACAGGGCCGTCTCCGGGCGTGCCGAACCCAGTGCAGCCGCGAGGCGGGCCACCTGTAGGCGGAGGCGGCCTGATGGGCGAGGCCATCACGGGCATGGGCGTCCAGCAGGAACTCAACAACATGAGCGGGGCCGGCGCCAGCGCCGCGGGAAGCCGGATGCGGCAGCAGTCCCGTGGCGCGGGCCAGGATCGCAACAACCAGATCGACGGGCAGATGGAGAAACTGGGCCTGTAGCACCCGGACAGCCCGCCGGCGCGCGACACGGGGCGCGTGCGCCCATGGCGCGACCTATTCCCCCCGCGTGATTCCTAATCCACACAAGGGCACCACCTCCGCGGCCTGGGGGACGCCGTAGTTGAAGATGGTGAATCCGCCGGTGCCCAGGCGGCGCGTGATCCCGATCTGTTCGATGAGCTTGCCGGTGTCGGTTGGGTTGGGCCAACAACTGAGGCCGATGCCCGGATAGCAGGGCACGGCGCCCGCCCACTCGATCTGCTTCTTCACAAGGCTCTCGAACCCGTCGTTGTGGGGCGTGTAATCCATCGGGCAGACGAAGTCCAGATAGCCCTTCTGGCACCACAGGCGCCAATCCTGCCCAACCGTGTCGCGGTGGATAACCCAGTTCTGGAATACGGCCGCGGAGATCTGGACGCCGGGCCGCTGCTTGCGCACGACGGCGTCCACGCCGGCGACCACCGCGGTGATCTGATCCCGGCGGAACTGGAGCCATTGCGCGGCAATGGCCTCGTCGTCGCGGGTGGCCGCGGGCCAATCGGCGACGGGATGGCCGATGGCCTGTTCGAACCGCTTCCGGCAACCGGGGCAGAAGCAGTGATCCTGATCGGGGTATCGGATGTAATCGAAGTGGATCCCGTCCACGTCGTATTTGGTCGCGACCTCAACCATGGCGTCGATCTCGAGTTGCCGGTTGGCGGGATGGGACGGGCAGAGCCACTTGTCTCGCGGTGTGCCGTCGAAGGAGACCTGGGTGCGGCCCTCCTGTTTGAGTTGGGCCAGGAACGCCTCATCGGCACGCGAGCCGGTGTTGTAGTTCACTTTCCAGACGTGGCACTGCACGCCGTACTTCTTGCACGCGGCGAGGCACAAAGCGATCTGATCGCCCCGTTCCCCGACCTCGGGCGATACGGGGAGGACATCGCTCTCGTAGAAGGCGGTGCCGCCCCAGAGCATGTTGGGCAGGATGGCCGTGAACCCGTTGTCGGCCAGGATCTTGATGGCCTCGTCCCAGGACATGCCGTCGACGCCGAGCGCGTTGTGGCACCAGAACGCCCGATGCTCCCCGGGCTCGGGTTGCTGTACGGCGCAGTAGGCGCGAAACACGTACTCGCCCGCCTGGCTCGCCACGCGGATCGCGTCGAAGTAGCCCCCGTCCTTGGCGGCGCTCGCCGCGGCTTCACGCAACCGGCTGGCCTCGTCGAGCCACGCCTTGGGCTCGGGGCGTTCCGCGGCCTTCCGGATGGCGCGCTCGGCCTCGTCAAAGGAGCCATACGGGCCGACAGCGCCTGCCCGGGCCACATGCCAGTCGGCCGACTGCCGCCCGCATTCGGGGAAGAGGTGGGCGAGCAGGCTGAGCAGGAACAGGCGCTTGTTGGCCGTGTCGTCGGACAGGAGCACGTGCGTCATGTGGGCGCCCGAGTCGGTGACGACGACGGCGGGCACGCCGGTGTTCTTGCCTTCATTCGTGAACCAGTAGGCGGCCACGCGGCCGCGGCCCGGCAGGGGCGTTGTGTCGGCGGCGTTCCAGGAGTTCTGCCCAGTCACGGGCGGCATGCCGGGGATCGGCGTTTCGCTCGGGCGGATGGAGGCATAGTAGCCCTTGTGCTGTTGGGAGACGTGGCGGCCGGGCCGGATCCCCATGGCGGCGGCGAGCCGGGCGTCAAGGGTGTAGAACGACAGGACTTTGCCCCCGCGTTCGATAAAGGCAACGAGCGTGTCGACCGCGGACTCCGGGAGCTTGGGGCTGTACGGGAGGACGACGAGTCGCGCCTGCTGCAGGCGCGCAGGCGTAAGGTCGAGGTCGCTCATGGCGACATAGGGCACGCCGAGGTCGTCGAGGCATGCAGCCATGTAAGCGGCGAATTTCGCGGCGTTGCGGGCCTCGGCGGTCGCGGTGTGGCATGCGTATTCGCCGCGGGCCAGAACGACGGCGGCGTCGGCCGTGATGAGGCCGAGATCGGCGACGTAAAACTCGGCGTTCTGGCTGGCCCCGCGCCAGCCCGAGAATCGGATGCGATCGATGGCGCTCCAGCCACTGGGTTTGTCCTCTGTCCAGGTGTCGGGCTTCGTTACGGACACGGTGCTCCATCCATCGTCCCCGGCGCCGGTGAAGATGGCGCCGTACCAGCCGGCTCCGCTCCGGAAGTACACGTTGAAGGTCGACACGGGGGACGGATCCGGGCAGTAGAATCGGAATCGGATTCCGTTGGCCGTAGAAAGGTCGAGGGACACGGCGCGATCCCAGCCGGCCCGTTGGGCATCCGTCTCGGCGAAGTTGCACGGCATGCGCAAAGCGTTCCGGCCGTCGAGCCGCACAACGGACGGCCCGGCCGTGTCGGCCATGGGCTGCCAGGCTTGGCCGGCCGCGTCGTCGTTGGCATAGGCGAAGTCGTCGATGAGGGGGTAGTCGGGAGCGGGCGGCGCAGGGGGCAGGGGCACGCCGCCCGAGGCCGGGGCCGCGCACACCGCACCCGCACACAGAACCGCAAACGCCGTGGTCATCATTCCGCTCAAACCGCGCATCGTATTCCCCCTATCGAGTCTCAGTTGAGTCGCCGCCTTCTCCGAACCCGGGCAGGACGGGCTCGACTCGTTACCGTCCTGGCCAGTATAGCGAACCGGGCCCGGCAGACACACGCCTGGCGCGCAGGGCTATTGGGAGTCGGGCCCGAGTTGGAGCGCGCACCAGGCGACAAGGCGGGCGGCGGCATCGTCGCCTGGGTGGGCGTCAAGGACGCGCTCGAACTGGGCGAGGGCCTGGGCGTAGTCGCCTCGGCGCATGAAGAGCTTGCCCAGATTCCGGCGGGCGGGCGCGTAGTCGGGATCCAGTTCGAGGGCGGCCGAGAAGTGCCGCTCGGCGGAATCCCAGAGGCCGTGGTCGCCGAAGGCGCACCCGAGATCGTTATGCCGTAGCGGATCGGCGCCAGCCAGTGAGAGGGCGAGATCGGCGGCCCCCGCCGCCGCCCCGGCATCGCCCTGATCGAGGCACCGGCGCACGCGGGCGAAGTGGAGGTCGAAGAGGATGAGTTCGGCCGTCCAG
>JAFGTL010000139.1 GCA_016934125.1 Candidatus Hydrogenedentota bacterium | reverse complement strand
CTACGCGACGAGCAAAGACGGGCTCCATTGGGAGCGCCCGGAACTCGATATCGAGCCCGGCACGAATCGCGTGCTCCCGGCGGAATACCAGTGCGACTCGTGGAACGTCGTGCCCGATTACCACGGCGATAATCCCGAACAGCGCTACAAGATCTTCGTGATGCCCGGCGGCGAGGGGCCGGCCATGCTGTTCGTCTCCGCGGACGGCGTGCACTGGAGCGAGCCGATCATGACGGGGGAGACGGGCGATCGCAGTTCCATGTTCTACAATCCTTTCCGGAAGAAGTGGGTGTACAGCCTGCGCTCGAGCTGGCGGGGGCGCTCGCGGGACTATTGGGAGCACGACGACTTCCTCTTGGGCGCCGAGTGGGCGGCGGGCGAGCCCTACCTCTGGTGCGGGGCCGATCGCCTGGATCCGCCCGATCCCGAGATCGGGCAGACGCCGCAGCTCTACAACCTCGACGCCGTGGCGTACGAGAGCATCATGCTCGGCATCTTCGAGATCCACCTCGGCCCGCCCAACGAGGAATGCGACAAGGCGGGCCTGCCCAAGATCACCGAACTCAACCTCGCCTACAGCCGCGACGGCTGGCATTGGCACCGGCCCGACCGCCGCGCCTTCATCCGCGCCGAACGCCGCGACGTGTGGGATCGCGGCTACGTGCAACCCGTTGGCGGGATCTGCGCCATCCATGGCGACACGCTCTGGTTCTACTACACGGGATTCCAGGGCGATCCCGAACGCAAGGGCCGCCACTTCCTCGAGAACGGCATGTACGATCGCGGCAGCACGGGCGTCGCCTTCCTCCGCCGCGACGGCTTCGCCTCGATGGACGCGGGCGCCGCGGGCGGCGAACTGGTGACGCGCCCCGTCACCTTCTCGGGCAAGCATCTCTTTGTGAACGCCGCCGTTGCGGACGGCCAACTCCGCGCCGAAGTGCTCGACGAAGGGGGCACCCCCATCGCGCCCTTCACGCTCGAGAACTGCCGCCCCCTGTCCACGGACAGCACGCTGGCCCAAGTCGCGTGGGAGGGCGCGGGCGATCTGTCCGCCCTGGCCGGCAAACCGGTGCGGTTCCGCTTCCACCTGACCAACGGCGCCCTCTATGCCTTCTGGGTGAGCCGCGACGCCACCGGCCGCAGTGACGGCTACGTCGCTGCCGGCGGCCCGGGCTACGCGGGCTTCCTCGACACGGTAGGAAAGGGGGCGCTGGCGGATCGGTAGGGGCATGCGCGGCGCGGCTGGCTTCCTGCGCCGGATAGGGCGAATCAGGCGTGCCGGATATCACCCCGGTTCCCGCTTGTGTGTCTTATGGTGCAAAACGCTCGAGATCGAGCCGGGAGCCGATAGGTGCAAAGACCGCCGAAACACACGGACGAACCGCGGGATCCCCAAGCCTTCTCGGGACTGGTGCACCGCCATTACCGCTCCGTCTACGGCGTCGCGTTCAGCGCGGTAGGCGACTGGGCCGGTGCCGAAGATCTCGCCCAGGACACATTCCTGGCGGCATGGGCCAATCTGCCCGCCCTGCGGAACCCGGAGCGTTTCGGGCCGTGGGTGCACCGAATCGCTCGGAACCTGGCCAAGAACTGGCTCCGTTCCGCCGCGTACCGCCGGAAACTCGAGCAACGCCAGCATTGGCTCTCAGAGCACGGCGACGAGGAGGCGGGCGAGGAGAACGGGGCAATGCAGAGCGAACGACGGGCGGCGATCCGGGAATCCCTGGCGGCACTCACTCCGAAGCTGCGCGAGGCGGTTGTCTTGCACTATCTGGAAGGGAATTCGGTAGCGGAGAGCGCCGAGGCCCTGGACACGACGGAGAGCGCCGTGAAGAAACGCCTCCAATATGCCCGTGCCAGGATGCGCGACTACTTCGAGGCGAAGTGGGAAGAGGAACTGAAGCAGGGCCACCCAGGGCGTGTGTCTGAGCAGGCGGCCACCCGGTTCCTGGCGGCCGCGGCGCTGGGCCCCGTCGACGCGAACCTGGCCCGAGCCGTGTGCCGGGCGAGTGCGGGCCTGTTGGCGGGGCTCGGCCAGGGGGCGCTGTCGACGGCAACGAAAGGGGGCCTTCTCGTGACGGCGAAAAAGGCGGTGATCGGCGCGGTATGTCTTGGGTTGGCGCTCCTTGGCGGATACTCGGCGTTCCTCGCACGGGACAATGGGCCTCGACAGGCCGGCACTGGCCCGGCAGCGATCGAGCCACCCGGGACGCCCATGGAGATACAGGCCGTACACGAGAAGACGGACGGCGGCGGGGCCGGCTCCGCGGACTCCGAGTCACTTGCAGCGCTGCTGGCCGCTGTGAGCCGTTCGATCGATGAGGCGCCTGCAGTGTCCGGCGCTTCGGGCATCAAGGCGCCCCTCGCCTCGCCCGCGCCGAAACAGATTGCCGATCCGGCCATGTGCGCGGAAGTGCACGGCTCGGTGGTTGACGAAGGGGGGGAGCCCGTGCCATGCGCCAGCGTAACCGTCGTCGCGAGCGGGCTCGAACTGCCTGCGCAGGGAGACGAAGAGACGCTTCGGCGGTTCGCCGACGCCTACCAGGCGGCGATGACGGACGAGGCCCGCCGCTACGCCACGGCGTCCGGCCCGGATGGCCGCTTCTCGATCAGGGGCATTCGCTACGCGGGTTTGGCGACGGCCGAGGCGGCGGCCGAGGGGTTCATGCCGAGCGGGCCGGTTGGCGTCGTCGTCCGGCCCGGGAATCGGGAGAGGGTGACGCTCGTCCTCGAACCGGGCGTGGCGCTCGAAGGTCGCGTGCGGGGTGCGGAAGGGGGCCCCGTAGCGGACGGCCGGTTGAGACTGGCCGGACTGGCGCCCGAGGACGGAGGAATCTGTGGATACGGCCTCGGCGGTTCCGGATGGGCGCACACCGCTGAAGATGGCCGCTTCCGGCTCATGGTGCCATCTGTGGGCCTGGCCATGCTTGTCGTCGACTCGCCCACGCATGGGCGAACGGCGTTCGCCGATGTGCCCATCGAGCGCGGGGCCTTCGCGGAGTTGCGCTACCCTCGTCTCGTGGGCGCCTCAGGCCGCATCACCCATGCAGACGGGCGCCCGGCTACCGGATGCACGCTGACACTCAAGGGCCGCCTCGAGCAGGTGGGGCTGGCGGATAGCAGCCGCACATTCACGTCCGTCGGGGCGCACACGGCTATTATCGACGAGAACGGCTCCTACGCCGTCACGGGCATGGATCCTAACCTCTCCTACACGGCCGACATCACCGATCCGTCCGGGACGGCTCTTGGGCGCGCGATCCCGCTGCCCGACGCGAGCCCCGGTTCGAACATCCGATGGGACTACGTGCTCCCGGATGCCATCACGTTGCGCGGTAGAGTCCTGTGCGAGGCGACGGGCAAACCGGTATCCAGTGTCAGGGTGTGCGCAAAGAGAACGGATGCCACGGACGTCGCGTCCGTGGAGCCGGCGTGCACCGACGAGGCCGGGCATTATGAACTGAAGATCTTCGCCGGCGCCGGTAGGTACCGCGTGACTCCCGAGTACACAACCGGGATCGATACGCCCTATGGCGACGACTTCGACTACTCGCGCGAGATCCGGCTGACGGTGCGCGACACGGCTACGCTGGATCTCTGCTTCCCGTGTCCCTGGACACGCAACTTCTTCGTCGCGGACGAGTCCGGGCGCCCCGTCGAGGGCGTGCACCTCACGCTCAACATGAAGCGTCCCGGATGCTCCTATGGCGGCCCCTACGCATCGAGAACGGGCGCCGATGGCCGGGTGAAAGTCAGCGGGCTGCCCGCCGGGGCGGAAGTGCGGTGCGAGTTCGCGCTCTATCCTTACGCGCCGGCGCAGAGTTCCCGGATCGCCGGGGAGCCCGGCGAGGAACTGCCCGAGGAAGCCATTGTGCTCTACGAGCGCGCCGGGTTTCGCGGCACGCTTGTGGATGCCGGGGGCACTGCGCTTGCGGGCAGCCGCGTGACGGTATCGATGTTCTACGGCAACGGCCAAGTCCGGGAAGTGCGAACCGAATCCAGTCCGCTGGGAAGCATCGCTGTGCTCGAGGAAGTCCCCGCCACCGCGGTCGCGTTGCGGATCGAGACGTCGGTTACCACGGAGCAAGGCAGACAGCGCCTTGCGTGTGAGTACGAGCCCATCGCATTCACCGCAGCACAGGCCCTCGAACTCGGGGCAATCGTCCTCCTCCCCGAAGAGTCCGAGTAGCCGGAGAGGTGCCCGAGTCGGGCGGGCCACCTATCAGCGGAGATCCGGTTAAGAATAGACACGCGTGGCAGGCCTGTCGAGGCTCGCGTCGACCGAGAGTGGAGCGCTTCCGCTGAGTCAGAACTCCCAGCCCTCGCGCGCCATGAAGCCGTCGACATTTGTGCAGTCGATACCGAAGTGCTCACACACGTTGGGAATCCGCGCCGCGTGTTCCCTCCTCGACTCCTCGGTGACGACGCAGCCGTTCCTGCATTTGGCGGAAGCGATCACAAACGGATCGGCAACGGGCATGCCCTTGAGGAGGTTCTCAGCCTTCACAAGGTGCTGGAAGTGCGGTATGGCAAATACCTGCGCCACGAAATCCATTTCCTCGGAGGACGGTTGCAGGAATATGCTGCGGTTGCGCCCGATCCATTCCTCCAAGTGAGGACGCCGGCTTTGCCTGTCCAATTCGTTGCGGACTTCCCGGACAGACACGACGATTCCGTCTGACACGGCCTCGTCAAATCGTTCCCAGAAAGACGGAAACCGGTCAGGAAAGTAATGGTCCACGACCCTGAAACTGCTTGTGTCGAACACGTAGATCATGAGGACGCGTCGAGCCTCAGCGCATACGGCTCAAGGCCAGGCAGGCTCTTCACGCGGACGCCCAGATAGTCGGCGAGTTGCTCCGTGCTGCAACGCCCCTGGTAGTACCTGGCGAAGGCCAGACTCAGGAACCGCTCGCCAAGATACGCGGCATGCGTGGCGTAGTAGTCGCCGCCCCCTCTCCCGGGGCGGGTCCTGTAGTCGTCGGCCCACTCATTCGCCTTCTTCTCGTAGTAGCGCTGGGTTACACAGCCGCTATCGAGGGCTTTGCGGAGGATGGCCTCTCGACTCACGCTGTACTCCCGGGCAATTGTGCCGATCGCGTCGTCGTCATGGAAATCGGCTTTCAGGAACCGTTGGAAATCGTCAGAGGGGATGAGAAACTCCCCCGCGAAACGGTTGCACAACACCTCGATACGTCGCGCGTCGCGATCGAGGTGTTCGATGTAGGAATCGTCCCGTTTCGCGATGCCACCCGTCCCCTGAAGGATGTGGAGAAGCTCGTGGAACAGCGAGAAGATCTGGCGCGTCTTCGCCGTACTGTTGTTCAGGTAGATCACAGGAAAGTCGTCGTGCAGTAGGCTGAAGGCCGAAATGTCTCCTTGCTTGAACGAATCCTTGAAGACGAAAACGCCTTTATCTTCGACGCACTCTCTCCAGTTCCTAAGTGCCTCGTCCGCGCTGCGCCACCCCTTCTGCACATCAAGGGGCACGCCCAAGTACTCGCGCACCTGCCGGGCCACATGTGGCGTATCGACTTCTTCCCGAATGGGGATCTCGTCGAATATCCTCTGCTCGCAAGGGTTGATGCCGTCATTCAGCTCAACAAGCGCGAGCTGCATGGCCTGCGCCTTGCGCAGGAGCAGGAGGGAGTGTGGGCTCAGGGCCTCCCGCTCGAATTCGGGGAGAGTGCGAAACTCCTCCCCCAGATCGGCCTCTTCAGGCGGCTCGGGAAAGAAGAACAAAGCAATCGGGCGCTTGTACAGCCTATAAGCGAGATTCTCAAGCTGGACGTAGGTGGGCGCCGCCTCTCCCGCCTCCCAGTTTTCGATTCGCGTGACGTCCTGCTTGATCTGGGATGCCACGTCATCAAGCGAGTAACCCGCGCGCTCTCGAGCCCAGCGCAAGATGCGGGGGTTTACGGATGTGGCGGCCTTGCCCATTGCCCGCGCGTCTCCTCTCCTTATTGCCCATCTGGAATATCAGATCACCGTATCCACGTCAAGGCGGCCGTCCGGGGACAAGCCGAGCTTGTCAAGATCCAGTCCAGACAATCCCGCGGAGACGGCCGCGCACGCCTGACTCGGCATCGCGCCAATCCAGTTGCCTGTCGAACGCGCCCGCCTACTCGGGCAGCTGGTAGCTGTATACGTGCGAGCCGCTGCCGAAGTAGATGCGGCCGTTGAGGAAGTCGCCGCCGAGGTCGATGGACACGGGGGATTCGGCGAGCATCTCGATGGCGTGGGTTTTCTGATCCACCCGGGCGATGCCTTTGCCGAACAGGATGTAGACTTCCGGGAACGGATGCGGGCCCTTGACGAAGACGCGCGGCCCCTGCTGGTAGCAGGTAAGGCCGAACGTGGGTTCCGTGTCCTCTTCGTGCACGATCTCGCGCGTCTCGGCATCGAACACGAAGAAGCGCCGCCGATCGGCGAATCCATACACGAGGCGCTCCGGGCGGGCCGGAACGGTGCACAGATCCGTGTATTCCCGGACGCCGGGCAGCAGGGGCGCGTGCCATTCGAGCTGTTTCGTTTCCTTGTCGATGATGTAGAGTTCGGCCACCGTGGCCTTCTTCTCACCGCCGGATCCCGGGGCAGTGGTCGTGCCGCCGACGATGGTGCGATCCGGCGCCTGGCCCACCTTGCCGTCGAGGAGCGCCGCGAGGCTCATGGTGGAATGGTCCGGCAGGAGATCCGTCTGTTCGAGCAGTGTCGCGGTGCGCGTCCCGCAATCCCAGAACAAGAGCCCGCCGCCGGTGTGTCCGTAGCCGGGCGTGCCGCCCATGATGAGGGTTTTCCGATCCCCGTGGGCGAGGAGCTCATGCGGGCGGTTGATGATCACGCCGCAGTCGATGAGGAAAAGGGGGTTGCAGTCCGGGTTGTCTTTGACGGTGTCCACCCATTCGCGGGCGGGATCCCACTCGAGCAGGTGACCGTGGGTGTAGCCGCCGACGTAGAACCGATCGCCTTGGCGCGCCACGGTATTGCACTGGCAGTAGGCCGGGCGGTTGGCCCACTCGTCAGTTTCGGGGTTGTAGCTGAAGAACCGCATCGGGAAGGCGGTGCCCCCGCAGATGGTGTTGTCCGGCGCGGCGGCCACGCCCATGATGTGTGCCCCCGTGCTGGTGTAATCGAAGGCGCACTCCGTCACCTGGCCGGTGGCCGGATCCTCGACAGAGAGCGTCCGCGTGCCCAGATCCCACGACACGAGCCGTTTGCCGTCCGGGAACTCGCGGTGGAACAGGCCCTGAGAACTCGTGATGATGGGTTTCGCATCCACCTTGGGCTCGTCAATCTTCGTGGCCTGCCCTTTGTACAATTCATACCACTGGCTCGCGTTCCGCCCGTATACCTTGCCGTTGAGATCGCGCACGACATAGCCGGAGTGCTTGCCGCGCTCGTTCTCCGGCACGATGGGCGTGGCCGCGCCGGTGGCCGGATCGAAGGCGATGATCTGGCTCGCGGCGCTGCCGATGCCGAAGTAGATCCAGCCCGCGTCATCGGCGGCCACGTAGCGCTGATACTGCGCCCAGTTCTGCTTGTACACGTGGCCGTAGTCCTTGAAGTCGCGCGTCTCGGGGTTGAATGACACGACGCCGCTCTGCGGATACGACACGGCCCAGATGACGCCGGTGTCGTCCTCCGTCATGCCCATGGCCATCTGGGGCGCGGTTTCGTGGACGAACGTGAAAGCGCGCTTCACGGGATCGAACTCGCAGAAATGATTGTTGAACTGCGTGTAGTACTTGTTCCCGGACGACAGGATCGACGAATAGGGGCAGTCGCCGGAGTGATTCCAGGGGGTGGGATGCTGTTCGCTCTTGCCGGTGGCCGCGTCAATCATCAACAGCGCGTAGCCGCCTGTCCGGTCGAACAGCCACACCAACACCACGTTGCGCCCGTCGCCGTCGACGGTGGCCACGGTGCCCCGATGGTTGCTGACCGCCGTGGCGATCCCGTGATCGCGGAATCCGTTCCCCAGGTCCTCCGTCGCGGCCGAGGCCGTCCGTGCGGCAAACGCCACGGCAAGGACGACGGCAAGTACGGCCAGTCTCACTGCGATCTGCTCCATGCCCGATCTCCTTCAAACGCGGCCGGCTACGCCGCGTCACTGTGTCTGGATCTGCTGCCCATCGCTGCCGACGGCACCGACGATTTGCAGTATCCCCACGGCGGCGGTGGGTGTCAAGGCGGGCGCGCAGGGCTACAGGGTGTCGCGCAGGCGGGTGTATTCGTCGAGGAGGGCCATGAAGTTGTCGTAGGGGGTGCCTTTGGCGATGGAATGACTCGGGCCGAGGATGAATCCGCCGCCGGGCGCGCCGGTTTCCATGGCGTGACGGACGTTGGCGCGGCAGTCGCTGGGCGTGCCGGTGAGCAGGATCTCGAGGGCGATGCCGCCCCAGAATGTGAGGCGTTCGCCGAAATCGCGTTTCAATGCGCCGAGTTCCATGTCGGGGATCGTCTGAAGCGACTGGTAACACTGGACGCCGGCCTCGATGAACTGATCCATGAGGGCGCGGTTGTTGCCGCAGTTGTGGAGGATGGCCTGGCGGCCGGATGCGCGCGCCCGGCCGACGCGCTCTTTCATGGGCGGCAGGCAGAAGGCGCGGAACACCTGCGGCGAGAGCATGGGCCCTTTGCTGGCGGCCATGTCCTGCTCGAAGAACACGGCGTCCTGTCCGGGCCGGAACCGCCACGCGTCTTCGAGGTTCTGGCGGGCGACGGATCGGCGTGCAGCGGCCTCGACAACGTCGGGCAGCAGGTAGTAGCCGACGAGGCCGCCCGAGTCGCCGGGCACGTTCACCATGGCCGTCAACCCGCCGGCGGTGCCGGCGATGTATCGATCCGCGCCGAGGTGCTCGATGACGTAGTCGCAGGCCTCGAACACAGACGGATCGGGGTGTTCAACGTTGAGCGGGCCTTCGTAGTCGGCCACGGTGGGTTGGGCCGGCTTGGCTGTGTCGGGCACGTGGACGACGGAGATGTCGTTGGTGAGTTCCGACGCCTTCCAGATCCGGCCGTCCTCGTCCTCCCAGGTGGTGTCGTCGAGTTGCTTCACCTTGGGCGGCACGTAGTCCTTGGGCGGCACGAAGGGCGCTTCCTTGAACGTGATGATATCGCAGCAGTCGATCTTCGTGTAGAACTCGACGGTATCCTTCTTGAAGCTCTCGACCACCTCATCGCGCCGGCCGTCCCAGAAGGCGAGCCGCGTCTTGATCTTGTTGCGGACATAGGTTTCGCGGCCGATCACCGCCTCGATGGTGTCGTGATCGACCACGTAGAAGCCGAGGGGTACATACGGGGCGGGCTCGCGATCGATCACGCGGCGTACGCATTCCTTGCTCGTCATACCCAGGCCTCCGGCTCCGGCTTCGCGCCCGACTGGGCCGACTATACGCGGACGGCGCCGGGCGCACAACCAGCCGCTGCCGCATGAGACGCGTCGCACGCGCGCTGGCTCCCGCCGGAGTCCTCCGGTATACTGGGCGTCCAACAGGGATGGCAGCAACCCGAAGCAGGTGACCGCGATGGCAAGAGCGAAGAAGACTCCCCCGCGGAGTGCGATGAGAGTCGAAGATACGTGGGATTTGGCGCCGCTGTTCAAGAGCGATGCGGCATGGGATCGGGCGTACAAGCGCCTCGAAAAGCAGATTGGCCGGTTGGCGGCGTTCCGCGGCAAGCTGGGGCGATCCGCCAAGACGCTGCGCGACTGCTGCGCCTTCGAGGTGGAGTTCGACAAGCTCGCCGAACGGCTGGGTTCGTACGCGTTCCTGAAGGCGGCGGAGGACGTCGGCAACAGCACGTATCAGGGTATGGTGGCGCGCTATCAGCATCTTGCCACGAAGGCCCACGAGGCGGCGAGCTACATGGCGCCCGAGATCCAGGCCATTCCGAAGAAGAGGATGGCCGCGTTCCTGAAGGCGCCCGTGTTGAAGGAATTTCGATTCTCCCTCGAGAAACTGCTCCGCTACCGGCCCCACATCCTGTCGGAGCCCGAAGAGCGGGTGCTCGCCATGCAGGGCGAAGTGGCCGGGACGGCGGGCAAGGTGTTCGGCCAGTTGAACGACGCGGACTTGCGGTTCGGCTCCGTGAAGGACGAGAAGGGCCGGACAATCGAGCTGACGCAGAGCTCGTTCCGGAGCCTGCTCGAGTCGCCGAAGCAGGCCGTGCGCAAGACGGCCTTCACGCAGTTCTACGCCGGATACGCGGCCCACGCGAACACGGTGGCCGCGACGCTGAGTTCGTCGGTGCTGCAGGACGTGTATCAGGCCCGGGTGCGCAACTATCCGTCGGCGCTCGAAGCGGCCCTGTTCCATGATCGCGTGCCCGTGTCGGTGTACGACAGCCTGATCGAGGCCGTTCACGATCACCTCGACACGGCATACCGCTACTTCGAGATCCGGCGCAGGGCGCTCCGGTTGAAGACGCTCCATTTCTACGATACCTACGTGCCCATCGTGCCCATGGCGCGGACGCGCACGCCCTACGACAAGGCCGTGGGCCTGGTGTGCGAGGCGCTGGCCCCCTTGGGCGGAGCCTACTGCGACACCCTCGAGAAGGGCCTCCGGGGCCGCTGGGTGGATCGGTATGAGAACCTGGGCAAGCGGAGCGGGGCGTTCTCGGCGGGCGGATACGCGGGCCCGCCCTACATCCTGCTGAACTACAAGGACGACGTGATCGACGGCGTGTTCACCCTCGCCCACGAGGCGGGCCATTCCATGCACACGTATCACAGCGCCCGGAACCAGCCGTTCCAGTACTACGACTACACGATCTTCGTCGCCGAGGTGGCGTCCACGTTCAATGAGCAGTTGCTCAACAAGTATCTGCTCGAGCGCGCCCCCTCCCGCCAGATGCGCGCGTTCCTCATCAACAAGGAAATCGACGAGATCCGCGGCACCCTCGTGCGGCAAACCATGTTCGCCGAGTTCGAGCAGATCATCCACGCCATCGCCGAGGCGGGCGAGCCGCTCACGCTCGAGCGGTTCCGCGCCGAGTACCGCGCCCTGCTCGAACGCTACTTCGGGCCGAAGGTCGTCATCGACGACGTATTGGCGCTGGAAGGCCTGCGGATTCCGCACTTCTACCACGCGTTCTACGTCTACAAGTACGCCACCGGCATTGCGGCGGCCATTGCGCTGTCGGAACGGGTGCTGAAAGGCGGGAAGAGGGAACGGGACTCCTATTTGCGATTCTTGAAGAGCGGTGGATCGAAATACCCGCTCGATCTGCTCCGCGAGGCCGGCGTCGACATGGAACGGCCCGAACCGGTGGCCGCGGCCATGGCCCGGTTCACGCGGCTCGTGGACGAACTCGACGACTTGGTGTGACGCCCGGACGCGCCGTCAGCCTTGGGCGCCGGCCTGCGCCGGGGCGGAGCGTCGGGCGACTGTCGTGTCGTAGGACTCGAGTCGCTGAAGGCCCTCGAGTGCGCTGATGAAGGCCTCCGTCATGGGGAACGGGCCGGGATAGGGCAGGAACTCGATGTGGCCGTCGAGATAGGCCACCCAGCCGCCGGGCTTGGGATAGCGGCCGGGCCGCTCGATGAGCACCGGGACGCGATCATCGTAGTCGTCGCCGACGGGGAACCCCTGTTCCTGGAGGAACGGGACGATCTCGCGCCGCAGGCCGAACAGGGCCGTGCCGCCCGCATTGCCAAGGCCTTCGGGCACGAGCAGGTTCTCGGGAAACCGTTCGCCCTGCGCGACGCACTGGCGGTACACATCCACGAACGCCATGCCCTCCTCCTCGGAGGCCACGACGTAGCCCAGGTAGAAGTAGTCCGTGGCGGAGAAGTACGGTTCCGTGCTGTACGGCCGGCTCTTGTGTACGTTGAGCAGCACAAGGGGGCCCTCACTCGCCCACGGGAGGCCTTCGAGCTCGGCGACCGCGCGGTAGAGCTTGGGCACGCCGGCCGGGTTGAAGCTCAAGCGGCCCGGCCGCGGATCCTGGGCCGGGAAGCGGCCGGCGTGTTCCATGGCGAAATCCACCAGAGCCCTGTGGGCGACGGTGGTGCGGTCACCGCCGGCCGCGCGCTCCCGGCTCTCCCGGGTAAGGGGTGTGCCGATGCTCACGGCCACGAGCAGCACCGCACCGGCCACGCCGGCCTCGATGAGCCATCGCCGGCGCCGCTGGGCGGCGCGATCCGTTGGGAATGTCATGTTGTCTCCTCCGCGCTCTGCCTGTCTCTCGTACAGCCGGACGCGGCACTGCGTTACATGCCTACAGCCAGCCGGTTATCCCGGCCAGTTGGATCGAGTACTCCTGGAAATTCTGCCACGAAATGTCCGGTGGGACGCCGTGGTCGCACGAGGGAATGTAGCCCCCGTCCTCGACGACGGGCCGGATCCGATCCAGTTCGGCCTTGAGCACCGGGCCGCCGGCGGCGATGGCGCGTTTGTCCACGCCGCCCCGGAACGACACGTTCCGGCCGAAGGCGGCGCGCATCGCATTGATGTCGTTGCCCGCGGCGACCTCGATGGGATCGACGCAGTTGATGCCGCAGTCGATCCACACGGGGATGAGTGAATCGATCCGGCCGTCGGAATCGACGGAGAACAGGGGCGTGCCCGCGGCGGTGGCCTCTTCATGCCACCGCCGGTAGCAGGGGCCGCAGAACTCGTCGCACATGTCGGGGCCGATCATGGGATGCTCTTTGAAGCACATGTCTTCGGAGAAGTGGAGCATATCGGGCGCGACGCGTTCGAGGATGGGGGCCATGGTTTGCGAGCAGAACTCCATCCAGAACCGGGCCATGTCGCGGACGAGGCCGGGGTCTTCGAGCATCATCATGCACAGGCCTTCCATGCCGCAGAACTCGCGCAACTGCCAGAAGGGGCCGTTGAAATGGAGCACGAACGGGTAATCGCGTTCACGCAGTTGGGCGCACCGCGCCTCGAAGTCATCCGGAAAGCGGGCGGAGTCCTTGGGATTGAACCGCCATTTCATGTTTTCCCAGTCATCCCGGTTCTCCACGGGGAACTTGTGCCATTTCCGCGTGACGAAATCGACGGCGTTGCGGATGTAGGTATAGTCGTACTCGTCCGAGATCTCGGTGATGGCCCCCATCCAGTCCTGGACAATGTAGTGGCCGTCCTTGTGTTCGAGCACCTTCTCTTCGAACGTCGGGATCATGCGGAACGACACGCCCGGCGACGTCGGCTCTTGGGCCGGGTGCCAATCCGCCGGCGGCAGGCCTTCCCCGGCCCGTTTCGCGTCGATCAACTCGTGGATCACGTCCATGTGGTGGCGGCCCTCGGGCAGGCCCTGCCGGCGCCACGCGGCCCGGGTGGATTCCCGCGGCCCCCCGGGGTTTAACGGCACCTTGTCGGGCGCCCCGAACAACAAGACTTCAATGAACCGCTCGCGATGTGTCATCCCCGGCGTTCCCCACCGTTCCTGCGGCGCCCCAGGGCGCCGCGAAAGGGGCATTCTAATTGACCGCGGCCGCTTGCCGCAATAACCCGCGGGGACGCGGGGACGGCGGCCCCGGCGTTTACATATACGGGTATCTATCGCATTCAGTCTTGACATACGCCCCGCCGGCCCCCTATCATTTCCGCGTTCATCCAGGAGCAACACAACAGGGAGACCCTCTTGCGCCATGCTTGAAGTACGGGGATTCAGGGGATACCGATTCAACACGGACGTGGTCGGCACGCTCGACAACGCCGTCACGCCGCCCTTCGACGTCATCACGCCGGCCGAGCGCGCCCGGCTCGCCGCGCTGAGCCCGTACAACATGATGCACGTGCTGCTGCCCGAGCCGGCCGACGGCCTGGATCCGTATCAGAACGCGGCGCGCCATCTCGAGACGTGGATCGACGGGGGCGCCCTCGTGCAGGACGACGAGGAGTCCTTCTACCTGCTCGAACAGGTGTTCCAGGGACTCGACGGCAACGAGCACGCGCGCCGCGCGTTCTTCGCCCGCGTCCGCGTGCCCGAGCCCGAAGAGGATCTCATCCTCGATCACGAGCGCACCTTTGATACCAAGGTGGCCGATCGGATGCGGCTTACGGAAGAAACCCAGGCCAATCTCGGCGCCGTATTCGTCCTCTACGCGGATCCGGACGGCGCCCTGCAGCCGTTTCTCGGCCAGATGGATGCGCGCGAGCCTGATGCCGTCGCCCGAACCGCCGACGGCGTCACCCAGCGCCTGTGGCGCGTGCCTGCCGACGAGCGCGTATCGGCGCACTTCCGCTCGCGAAAGCTCTACATCGCCGACGGCCACCACCGGTTCCGCACCGCGCGCGAGTACCGCGACCGCATGCGCGCCGCGAACCCCGGCGCGGGCGAGCAACCCTATGACTTCGTGCTGATGGGCCTCGTGGCCTTCGACGATCCGGGTCTTGTGGTCTGGCCCACGCACCGGCTGCTCGACATTCCCGAGGCCTTTGATCTGGACGTCGTGCTGGCCCAGCTCGATCCGTGGTTCGAAATCGAGCCGGTGCGCGAACGGCTCGCAGAACGCATCGACGGGTCGCCCGGCTGCGCCATCGGCCTGGCCGTCCACGGCCGGGGGCAGTATCTCCTCACCCTTCGCGACGTCGATCGCGCCGAGATGCTTGGCGCCGATCGCACCGACGCGTGGCGCAATCTCGACGTGGTGGTCCTGCACCGGGGCATTCTGGAACGGATGTTCGGGCTTGAGGAGGGGGTCGAGCTCGTGTACGAGGCCCGGTTCGACACGGCCCTGGCCGCCGTCGAGGCGGGAGAGAAGGGGCTGGCGTTCTTCGTCAAGTCGACGCCTACCGAGCAGGTGGTGGCGTGCGCGGACGCCCACGATCCGATGCCCGAGAAGGCGACGTATTTCTTCCCGAAACTGCCGTCGGGTGCGGTGATCCACCGGCTCCGGTAGAGGGCGCGGGGAACGGCGCGGGGCGAGTGCGCCGGGGAGGGGTCAACCGAGCAGTTTCCGGCCTTCCGTGGACTTGATGCCGGAGATGACGCGCTCGAAGGCCTCATCGTTGCTGCACGCGCTCATGGCTTCTTCTTTGGTGACGAGCCCCTTGCGGAACAGGTCTACGGCGTACTGGTCGAAGCTCATCATGTCGGAGTCCACTTCGATGATGCTGTGAAGCCGGCCGATATCGTTCTCGAGGATGGCGTCGCGCACGAGCGGCTTGCCGCCGAGCAGGATTTCGAGGGCGGGAATGCGGCCGCCGCCGATCTTCTTGAGGAGCCGCTGGCACACCACGCCTTGCAGCGAATAGGCCAGCTCCTGCCGGATCAAGTCGCGTTCGGCCTGCGGGAAGTAGCTGATCACCCGGTTCACCGTGTCCACGGCGGTCATGGTGTGGAGGGTGCTGAACACGAGGTGGCCGGTCTCGGCCGCGCTGATGCCTGATCGGATGGTCTCGATATCGCGCATCTCGCCCACCAGGATCACGTCCGGATCCTCCCGGAGCGAACCGCGCAAGGCGTTCGCGAAGGAGAACGTGTCCCGGCCCACCTGGCGCTGCGACACGATGCTTTTTTTGTCCCGATACACGTACTCGACGGGGTCTTCGATGGTGATGATGTGGGCATGGCGGGTTTGGTTGATGTAGTCCACCATGGCCGCTAAGGTAGTCGACTTGCCGCTGCCCGTCACGCCGCAGACCAGGAAGAGGCCGCGGGGCTTATTGCAGACGGCGCGGACCACATCGGGGATGTTCAACTGATCGAAGGGGAGGGGATCCTCGGGAATGAGGCGGACCGCCAAGGCCATGGCCCCCTGCTTGATATACCCGCTGCACCGGAGGTAGCCGATGCCGGCGGCGTGGAACTGGAAACTCGATTCCCGTTCCGACTCGAGCTTGGCCACCTCGGCCTCGCCACCGAGCTGATCGACGATTTCCGCCATGTCGTCGGCGGTGATGGACGGCAGATCGAGGGGCCTCAAGTCGTTGTCTACGCGGATGTAGGGGGGCGAGCCCGCGCGCAGGTGGAGATCGGATGCGCGCTCTTCCTTCATCAACTCGATCATGCGGTTGATGTTGAATCCCTGCTTGACATAGCCGCGAACCTGGACCTCCCAGGTCTGGGCGCGCAGGCTCTCGACGCAGTAGGCCTCAACCAGCGAATCCACCTGCGCGGCCTTGGGCAACTGGCGCCACTCGAAGGACGGGAGCGTGACTGCGCAGGTGCCGTTGGCGATCTGGACGTGGCCGCCGATCCGGAGGGCCTGGAGGTCGGCGGACACCTTGGCGGGATCGGTGCCTTCTTTCACCGGGAACACAATCCGGAGAATATCGACGCGTTTGGAGAAATCGGTGGCTTTGGAGTGCATTTCGCACCGGGCCGTCTTGAGATGAACCTCGGACGGAAGCCCGACGGCAT
The DNA here is from genome assembly GCA_016934125.1 of Candidatus Hydrogenedentota bacterium. Taxonomy (GTDB): domain Bacteria; phylum Hydrogenedentota; class Hydrogenedentia; order Hydrogenedentales; family SLHB01; genus JAFGTL01. The sequence continues at coordinate 3,420 of JAFGTL010000139.1, read as the reverse complement.
TGATCAACTCCGTAATGCCGGTTCGAAACACTTCCAGAATCGTGCTTTTGGAGGTACTGCCAATGAACATGAGTCAGAAGTTCCTTCGACAGGTAAGACTCGCCAAACAGAGCGGCGCAGAAGCCTACCACGCCCCGGCCGGGCCTGTCAAAACCGCCGGGCGGCATCTTCAGCGGGCGGTGCCGCCGATGGTGAGTTCGCGGATGCGGAGTGTGGGTTGGGCGTCGCTGACGGGGGCGCCCTGTCCGGCTTTGCCGCAGGTGCCGATGGCGTAGCCGAGGTCGCTGCCGACCGCCTCGATGGACAGGAGGACGTCCGGCCCGTTCCCGATCAGCGTGGCGCCGCGGACGGGCGTCTCGGCCCGGCCGTTGCGGATGAGGTAGCCCTCGCTGACTTCGAACACGAAGTCGCCGTTGAGGGTATTCACCTGCCCGCCGCCCATTTTTCGCACATAGAGCCCGGTGTCTGTCGAGGCGAGGATGTCGCCGGGATCCGACGTGCCCGGGAGGATCATCGTGTTCGTCATGCGCGGCAAGGGTTTATGCTCATAGGACGCACGCCGGCCGTTGCCCGTGGGCGAGTGCCCCATCTTGCGGGCCGTGCGTAAGTCGTTCATGAACCGGACGAGCCGCCCCTCCTCGATCAGCACGGTGCGCTGGGCGGGCGTGCCCTCATCGTCCACGCTGCAGGAGCCCCGCTTGCCGGGCACGGTGGCGTCATCCACCACCGTCACTTCCGGCGCGGCCACCGGTTCGCCGAGGCGGCCGCCGAACTTGGACATGCCCTTGTCCACGAGGTCGGCTTCGAGGCCGTGGCCGACGGCCTCGTGGATCATCGTGCCCCCCGCCTCGCTGCTGAGGACCACCGGCATCCGCCCCGTGGGCGCGGCATCGGCATCGAGCATGAGGGCCGCTTGCCGGGCGGCCTCGAGCGCCACCGACTCGGCGTCGCGCTCGTCGAACAGCTCAAAGCCCACCGTGCCGCCCACGAAGTCGACGCCGGTCTGGATGACGCCTTTTTCGGCGCCGACGGCCTGCACCATGAGCAGGATCTGCGGGCGGACGTCCTCGACGAGCCGGCCCTGGGAGTTGGCGATCGCGATGCGGCGGATCGCGTCGGCGTAGGTTACGGACACCTGAACGATCCGGGGATCGTGGCCCCGGGCGGCCTGGTTGGCGGCGTGCACCAGCTTGACTTTGTCGGCCGTGGCGACATCCTGGGCGCTCCGTTTGACGGCGATGGCGAACCGCTCGGGCCGGAACGAGTAGTCCGGCTCGGGCCTGTGCTCGTCGGCGCCGCCGGCCACCGTGTCGGCCAGCGCGAGGAGGCCGTCCAGCGTCACGTCGTTCGTGTGCCCGTAGAGCGTCCGATCGCCCGACAGGATGCGGATGCCCGCCCCGGTTTCCGCGCCGGTGATCACCTTTTCGACCTTGTTGTCTTCGAGGCTGACGGAGGTCATGGCGCTTTCCTGGCAGTAAATCTCGGCCAGGCCGCCGCCATTTCGCAGCGCCCGCGACAGGATTTCCTCGGCGTGCTTCACGAGATCGATCACGGGCGATCCTCCTTGGGACGGGGCGGTTGAGCCACGGTTACCGGGCGCACGAGAGCACCCGCGCGCGATAGGGCGGCACGACGAGCCGATCCGCTTCCGGCATGGTGTCCACCTCCGCCGTTTCGGGATTCCACCACGCCTGAGCGCCGGGCGCCGCCACGGCAAACTGCACGTTCACGGGCTCCTTGCCCTCGTTCGTGAAGAGGTAGAAGTCGGCCTCGTCGTGCTGCATGTGGATGTAGCGGAGGCCGGGGCAGGCGGGCGTCACGGCGAGATCGGGCGGGGCGAGGGCATCGAGCATCTTCACCAGCGCGCCGGGCTCGGCCGCGACGGCCGCGGGAACCTCGGGGATGGGTTCCCGAAAGGCGATGATGCGGCCTGCGTCCACGAAGGGCTGCACGGTGCGGCGGGTGTCGTCGTCCAGGTAGGCGGGCCCGTCCACGATGAGGGCGCGATATGCCATGTTCTCGATGCGGATGGCGTCGCCGTGCACGGCGCACCGGGCATTGAGCGTGTCCACATCGAGGTAATTGAAGTCCCGCTGCGACTCGAACAGCACGCGGGCCGCCCGCGACGGCAGCGAAGTGGCTGAGCCGAGAACGGCGAACGAACACACCTGCCGGCCCTGGGACAGGAGCCAGCAGAGGCGGCGGCAGTAATCGGCGTAGGTCTTGTAGTGGGGCCACCAGACGTTGTTCGGGCCCACGTCGGGCGGGCGCTCATCGCGGCGCGCACCGCGTATCGAGTAGTAAAAAGCATGGGGGAACAGGCAGTTGACGCCGCGCACGAACAGCCAGTTCGACAGCCACCACATCTCGTCTTCGGTGAACTCCCAGCCGAACGCGCCGAAGCACTCGTTGGCGTTCCGCTGCCGGCCGTAGTGGCGCTGGGCGGACACGGTGCATTTGGCCTGCGTGGAGGAAGGCCCCTCGATGGCGTTTTCGTTGAACGGCTCGATCCACCGCCAGACGACGTCCTGGCCGGGGATGTGGAAGTACTTCTCGGTGCCGATATCGGTGGGCTCGGCGGGGTGGCCCGTCAGGGCCACGCCGTGGTTCTCGCACCAGGCGCTGTAGGGCGCGTAGTAGGCCTGTTCGAGGCGGGCATTGACGACGCGGCGCCAGTCGCGCAGGTATTGCTCGCGGCCGGGGTGTTCCTTGTCGAAGAGGGCGCCGAGGTGGGGGCGGAAATCGTAGCCGAGATACGACTCGATGAACTGCTCAAAGCCCCACGTCCACTCCCGTACGCCACGGATGCTGCCGCGGCCCAGCATGCTGGGCTCGTCCGTGAAGATGGCCGGAATCGTCGTGCCGAAGTGCTCCTTCAGCACGTCGTAGTGGCGATCGTGAACGAGGTGAAGGTAACTGGCCACGGCCTCGGGGTTCAGGATGTCGGCGGAAGGCGGCGCGCCGGGCTCCCCGTCGTCCATGCCGGGGTTGACGCCGCGAATATGGCCCATGGAGCGGCGGTTGACATAGATGAACCGCTCATCCTCGGCCACGAGGTACTCGTCGTCGCCGAGCGGGCCCTTCTCGCGGCGCTGCAGGCACCGGGTGGCATGACGCGGATCGGCCGCCACCACCTGGCCCGCGCACGATCCGGAGGGATACATGCCTTCGTCGTACAGCACGACGAGCATGTCCTTCCCGGCGGCGTAATCGACGCAGACTTTGATGAAATGGAGCCACGCCTCCGACATGAAGCCGATCGATTCGGGCAGTCCCATCCGGGCGTGGGGAATGAAGCCATAGACGCCGTGGGCGGCGAAATCGTCGATTTGCCGCTTCAACTCGGCCTCATCGAGCTCGTCGTTCAGAAACCAGAACGGGATCAGGGTGTACTCGCGCGGCGGGTGCACGAATGTGTCG
>JAFGTL010000138.1 GCA_016934125.1 Candidatus Hydrogenedentota bacterium | reverse complement strand
CGTACCACGCGTGGGGGATGTGCTTGGCGCAGTACGTGCCGAGGCCGCCGCTGTACTTGTAGACGTATTCGTCGCCGGAGGGCTGATTGTAATACCAGATCCCGCGGTATCCGTCGTCTTTCTCGTTGATGAGCACCCCTTTCTTCGCCATGGGAACCCCCTTCAGCGCCGGGGCGCCGTCTGCGGCCCACGCGTCCGGCGTCCTGCCGGCCTCCGTCCAGCGCGCTACGAGCCCCTCGTCAAGCGGGCCGCCGGCGCCGCCGTTGGCCACCGCGGCCACTTCATCGGCCGACAGGGCCCGGCGCCACAGGCGGATGTCGGCCATTTCGCCGTCGAGGAACCGCTCGCGGGCGTCGAGCGCGCCGAGCATGACGGCGTCCTTCGTCGTGGCCATGGCCCCGGCCGCGTCCACGGCCTCGGACAGCGCCCCGTTCCGGTAGACGGAGATGGTGCGGCCGTCATAGGTGCCCGCGTAATGCACCCACGTGTCTGGTTCGGGCGCAGGCGCCTTGGCATAGGCGTACTTGCCGTCCGCGTGGCCGACGAGCATGCGCACCGCGCCGTTGTATAGATAGAAGGTGAACAGGGCGTTCGCCTTGCCCCGGTTCACGAACACCTGCGATGCGTCCGTCCCGCGCACCTTCACCCATGCCGACACCGTCAGCGCGGCCGGATCGAGCGCCGCCTCGTCGATGTCCACGCGATAGGCGCTCTCTCCATCGAACGGAACGCCTTCAGTCGGGGGTTCCAGTGCCGCGCACCATCCCGCCGTGGCGAGCACTGAAAGGGCCATACAGAGCGCAACATGGATTCTCATCGTGCATGTCCTCTCCCGAAACGGGGACAGTGGGGCCGTTCTTGGTTACTGCCCCTCGTTCCTGGCGCGTCTTGTCGACTCGATACCCACCATGCCGATTCCGCCGATCAAGAAGAGCGGGCCGACAACCAGCAAGAGCGGATGCGTGAGGGTGCCGGTGACGAGTTCCTGGATCTTGCAGCCGGTGATGACAAGTCCACAGATCACCGCGAACGCCCCGCAGAGTCTTTTCATCCGATTGCTCCCCGGGCATGGTGCCCGAGGGGTAGGTTAGCGTCTGGCGGAACCGCGGATCAAACCGAGGCCTTTGAAGCGGGGGGAGAGGCGGGAGAAGAAGGCGGGACGGAACGCGCGTTGCGTTCCGCCCCGCCGGCTTGTTCAGTCCTCGGTGCGGAACCGGGCCTAGCCCCAGCCGCCCGAGGATCCCATGATGTAGGGCAAGGTGGAGGCGCCGTTCGGGCCGTTCATGATGGGCGGCTCGTCGTCGTAGCGCTCGAACCGGACGTGGCCGTCCATGTAGAGGACATTGGCGCCGCCGGGAAGGTGGTTGAAGACGAGGGTATCGGGCTCGTAGGTGCCCCAGCCGGAGCCGGGGCCGAGCACCTGGTTGCCGGGATCGGCCATGCCCCAGGCGTCCATCATGACGGGGATGGTGCTCTGGCCGGCGGCGCTGGCCGCGGGGTTGTTGATGTCGGTGATGAGAAAGCGCTCGATGCCTTCGCGGAGCTGCTGGTAGGAGTCGGGCAGGGGGGCGCCCGTCTCATCCGTGTCGAACCCGAGCCCGACGAGGCCGAAATTCCCGGTGGGGAAGGATCCCCAGGGGTCTTCCGCATAGGAACGGAGCAACTCGCCCTCGCCGAACCGCGGCACCGACGAGTTGCCGACAATGGGCCACGCCGTGATGAGGCAGTCGCAGGTGGTTCCCCATCCGTCGTAGGGCTTGCCGTAGCGCGTGAAATCGTAGGAGCGCGGTTTGACGCCGTAGGACGGATCGCCCCAGGTTTCGTAAACGATGTCGGGCGGCGGATAGGTGAGGCTCGTGTAGTCGAACATGGGCGCGGCGGTATATCGCCATTGCCGGAGCAGCAGGCAGACATCGGCGAGCTGCCCGCCGGACTGGGTTGCATAGCCGACGTAGATGTAAGAGCGGGCCATGGCCAGGAGGTCGTAGACGCAGCCCATGTGGTAGCCGAACTCATTGGCGGGTTTCGAGCGGGCGATGGCCGTGTACTCGTCGACGAGCTCGGCGAGATCGCCTGTCACCTCCTGGACGCCGCCGATCTTGTCGGCGTGCGAGTCGGAGGGGCACTCCATGATGGCGGGATCCGTCCAGTAGTCCGGATAGAGGAGATACGATTCGGGGGCAAGGTTCCCCATGAGCGTCCACCAGGTGGAGCCGTCGCCGAAGTCGTAGTCGAGTTGGCGGTTCTCGATGGGGGGAAACGAATCATCGTTTTCGCCCGAGAACATCTTGAAGATGAGCCCCCACTGCTTGAGATTGCTTGCGCAGGAGGCGCGCCGGGCCGCCTCGCGCGCCCGGGCCAGGGCGGGCAGGAGGATGCTGGCCAGAATCGCGATGATAGCGATCACCACCAGCAATTCGATCAAGGTGAAGCCCCGGCGGTGTATCCGGGGTATTGGCCGTTCCGCGGCGGCGCGGCGGCGGAGGCCGGCCGGGCGGTTCGGAGAAGGCGCGAATTCCCTGTTCATGACACTGAATTCCTTCCGGTTGCGTGCAAATGCACGTCGTGCTGCCAGCGAAATACCAGGGAAGGATGGAAAACAGGGGGGCCGGTGAAGCGGCGAGCCCTGCATCAACTCTTCCCGCGAAGTTGCTGCGTGACCGCAGCGCGTGTGGGTAGGTCTTCTGGCTTCCGGATCGCCCTACTCGCCGCGCCTTCCCATCCCCAGGATTCGGATCCCTTGGACAGTGGCATTCATGCGGTTTTCGTCCCCGGTTACAGCAGCGCGTCTGCGACGGATTCACACCGTACTTCCTACGATACCCACGCGCTTGCAGGTGGATTCTGATGTGTGCCGGACGTCACCTCCCTTCGGCCGTGCCCCAACGGCTCGGGCGTTACGCTACGCGAAACGGCCTGTCCGTGTCAATCCCGCCGTATCGCCCGGCCGCCGGGCCTATCCGGAGAACCGGTAAGGGAATTCGGCGCCGGTGATGTATCGTCCGCCATCCGAGCACAGGAAGGCGACGCCCTCGGCGATGTCCTGGGGCGACACGTTGGCCCGGCCCGCCCAGGCCGGGCCGTGGGCGCACTGCTCGACGGCCTCTTCGAGCGTCTGGATCGGGGACACCGGCCCGGGCGCGATCACGTTCACCGTCACGCCGTGCTCCCAGGCCTGGGCGGCCATCATCCGAAGCGCATCCGTCCGTGCGGCCTTGCCGACGCAATAGGAGAAGCCGTGTCCGGGGCTGATCTTCTCGTCCCGCGCCATGCTCAACCCGACGAGCCGGCCCCAGTTCTGGCGGTACATCTCCGGGAGCACGAGCGGCATGAGGTGGAACAGCGGGGCGAGTTCGCGGCGGATGTCGTCACAGCCAGATGCCGTTCGAGCATTATGCCAGAATGCTCATGAAAAACCG
>JAFGTL010000137.1 GCA_016934125.1 Candidatus Hydrogenedentota bacterium | reverse complement strand
CGCCTCGCCCTGCATGCACTCGCCCGGCTCGGCGTCGATGCCGCCTGCACGGGACTCGCGCCCGACGACGCGCAGTCCTTGGCGCGGGCCAACCTGCGCCCCATCTGCCAGGTGGCCGGCCTGACGTCGGAACACGTGCTTGGCCTCATCGAGCCGTCCTCGCGCCAGCAGGAGCACGAGCGGCTGCGGGCGCGCAGCGAGGCGCTGCATGCCGAGGGCGTGTCGACGTACTCGCTCGGCGTGGGCAACTGTCTCGCGGCGGCAGGGCCGGCCCCGAGCCTGGCCCCCGAGGCCTTGGCCGGCTTCCGCACCTGGTTGCAGCAGGAATACCGGACGATTGAGGCGTTGAACGCTTCCTGGAAGACGCGTTTCACCACTTGGGAGGAGGCGATTGCTCTCGGTGAGAAGGCCGCTGCAGCAGCGGGCACGCCGGCCCCGTGGGTGGATCTCGAGCGCTACCTCGAGTCCGTATTCGCCGGGGCGCACGCTGCCGCCCGCGATGCGATCCAGGAGGCGGCGCCGGGCGCCCGCGTTGGGTTTGTGGCGCGCACGGGTTCTGCCGCGTACCTTGGCTATGACTGGCAGCGGCTGGCCGCGCAGCTCGGACTCGTCGTGCTTCCGGCGGGTTCGCTCTCTGTCGAGAAGGCGCGTTCGTATCGTGCGGCAGACTGCCGCCTCGGGTTGGCCCCGGGCCACGACACGGGCCCGCCCGGCCCCGAGCGATGGCGCTGGTATCTGTGGTATGCCTTGCTCCACGGCCTCCAGGATGTCTGGTGGCCGGACGCCTTGGCCACGAGCGAGTGGGTGCCTTTTACCGCGGTATTGGACGCCTTTGGGGGAGGGGCGCCCGCATTCGGCGAACTGGTCCGCGAGTTGGATGCAGTTCGGGGCGGCCTGGACGAATTGCTGCTCGGTGCGGAGCGGGTGAACTGTGGAATCGCCGTATACGACAGCCGTTCCAGCCTGTATCTCAACCGGGTGGAGCGGCCATGCGGGACGCAGACGCCGGCCGCGGAGGCCGCCTTCACGGCGTTGCTCGAAGACCTCGGCTATCAGTACGATTTCGTGTCGGCCGCCGGCGTCGTGGAGGGGGCTCTGGACGCATACTCGGTTCTGATCCTGCCCGCGGCACGCGCGCTCGGCGACAGCGAGGTGGCTGCGATCCGGCGGTTCCACGCCGCCGGCGGACACTTGATCGCCGATTTGGCGCCCGGCGTGGCCGACGCGCACGGGGCGCGCCGTTCCCAGGCCCCTTTGCATGATCTGTTCGGCGCTTGCGTCGTCCAGGCCGAATCCGCCGCGCCCGTCGATGCCCTCGTCCAGCTTCGCCTGCATGACGGCCCTGTCGCCGGGGAGTCCCACGGGGCCGTGGCCGATTCGTCGGTGGACGCAGACGGCGCGGCGGTAGGCGGCATGGCCGGACTGAGCCCCGTCTGGCTGATACACCGGGACGGCGATGCCTTGTCCCTGCTGCTCAATCATGCGGTGAAGGGTGGTTACCGCCCGCGCGCGTTCGATGAGGACACGGGCGGACTCCGGACACTGCTGGCAGCCGTGTTGCGGGAGTGCGGCGTGAAGCCCGCGGCAGCGATCGAGACGATGGACGGAGCGGTGTTTCAGGGCGAATGCGTGGCGTATCGCCTGGGAGACGCCGAGTTGGTTGCCCTGCTTCCGGATCGCGCCGCGGCGCCTCAGCAACTGGCGTTGGCGTTCGCGAACCCGTTCGTATACGACCTCCGCCCGGACGCCCACCCGGCCCGCGCCTGCTTCGCGTCCGGAGCAGGACGAATCGAGCGCCGCCTGGACGGCGTCGCGGTGTACGCGGCGCTGCCGTACGAGGTGACGGGCCTCGAACTCGTGGCGCCGGCTACGGTGTTCCCGGGCGACAGGTTGACGGTGGGCGCCACGGTTCGCACGAAGCGCGGCACGCCCGGAACCCACCTCGTGCGCGTAGCGCTCGTGCCGCAGGAAGGGCCGGGCGCCAAGTGCCCGATTCCGTACTACACGACCACCGTGATCTGCGAAGGGGGCCTTGGCTCGGCATACATCCCGCTGGCCCTGAATGAACTGGGCCGCAAGTACCGGCTCGAGGCGCGCGACGTGCTCACCGGCGTCGAGGCGAGCGCCCCTGTCCGCGTTCAGTGGCGGACGGGGCCGTAGGCCGCGCTGTCGGCGCGGGCCGGGCGCTTTTCTTCGTGGCGCCGCGTCCGGCATAATACCGCGCTGTCCGGCAGAACCAATCGCGATTCACCGCTTTCGGAAAGGACGGGTATTCATGTCACACCTGGAACAGGAACGGCACGTTGAGATGATGCAGGTGCGAGGCCGCTTGCGCGAGATCCAGGAGACCATCTACAGCTTGTGCCAGCCCATCGGGCAACTCGAGGCCTGCATCACCGGGCTTGGCAAGGGCCCCGAGCCGATGCCCGCGTCGGGCTGGAAGCCCTTTGCGCTGCACGGGCGGTGGGGCGGTTTCGATCAAACCACCTGGTTCCGGATGACGGCGTCCATCCCGAAAGCGATGAAGGGGGCCGAGGTGGTCGCGCTGATCCGCCCGGGCGGTGAATCGCTGGCCTACGTGAACGGCGCGCCGCGGCAAGGGCTCGATCCGAACCACGATGAAGTGCTGCTCACGCACAAGGCACGGGGCGGCGAGCGGTTTGCCCTCGCTCTCGAGTCGGTGCCCAGCGTGCGGTTTGACGAATACCACTATTTCGAGCGCGCCGATCTGGCGGTGAAGAATCCCCTTGCCTGGGAGTTCTACTGGGACTGCACGGCCGTGTTCGAGGTGCTCGAGCAGCTCGAAGCCGACTACGCGCCGCGCCGCCAACTGCTCGAACTCCTGAACTCCGTGGTCAAGAGTGTCGATCTCCAACACCGGGGCGAGGAATCCTACTTCGACTCGATCCGGAAGGCGCAACGCCGCCTGCAGCGGGGCCTGAAGGCCTTCGAAACCAGTCAGGGCCTCGGCACGCTGGCCATCATGGGGCAGTCGCACATCGACACGGCTTGGCTGTGGCCGCTTCGCGAGACGCACCGCAAATGCGGGCGCACGTTCTCGACGGTGCTCGCCCTGCTGGATCGATATCCGGATTTCACCTTCATGTGCAGCCAGGCTGTGCAGTACGAGTGGGTGAAGAAGGATTACCCCGCGCTTTACCGGCGCATCAAGCGCTTGGTGAAGGAGGGGCGGTGGGAGCCCGTGGGCGCGATGTGGGTGGAGAGCGACTGCAACGTGCCTTCCGGCGAGGCGCTGGTGCGGCAATTGCTCTACGGCAACCGGTTCTTCCGGAAGGAGTTCGGCATTCACTCCCGGACGGTGTGGCTCCCGGACAGCTTCGGCTACACTTGGGCGCTGCCCCAGATCCTGAAGAAGGCCCAAGTCGATACCTTCGTCACCACCAAGATCTCGTGGAGCCGGTTCACGGAATTCCCCTACAGCCTGTTCCAGTGGGAGGGGGCCGACGGCTCCCGCGTCCGCGGCATGATGCCCCCCCTCAATTACAATGGCTCGATGACGGTGCGCGACGCGATCGCCCAGTGGAAGGCCTTCAAGCAGAAGGAGCGCGTCGACGAAGTCCCCTATCCCGTCGGCTACGGCGATGGCGGCGGCGGCCCGACCGCGGCCATGGTGGAACGCGCGAAGCGGCTGGGCAATATCGTGGGCATCCCGAAATGCCGGCTCAGCCGGTTCCAGGATTCCGTCGACCGCATGGCGGCGCAGTGCGACTTGAGCGAGTTGCCGGTGTGGAACGGCGAACTGTACTTGGAACTCCACCGGGGCTGCCAGACCACGCAGGCGCGCACGAAACGCAACAACCGCAAGAGCGAGTCGCTCCTCCGCGACGCCGAGCTGATCGCCTCGCTCGCCTTGTCGCATGGCGCCCGCTGCAACCAGAAGGCCCTGGAAGAGGCGTGGAAGATCGTGTTGACGAACCAGTTCCACGACATCCTGCCCGGCTCGTCCATCACCGAGGTGTATCGGGACACGGATCGGGATTACGCCCGGGCCCAGGAGCGCGCCGCGGGTGTGCGGGATGCGGCGGCCGCGTATCTCGCCGGCCGGATCGATACCGCCGGCCCGGGAACGCCCGTGGTCGTGTTCAACACGCTGTCCTGGGTGCGAACCGACGTCGTCGAGGCGGAGGTGAGCCTGCCGAAGGGCAGTTTCCACGTGCTGGCGCCGTCCGGCGAGCCGGTGCCCCATCAGCGGCTCGGCAAAGACCGGATCCTGTTCGAGGCGCAAAGCGTGCCGCCGCTCGGCTACGCGGTGTATCGCGTAGTGGCCGGGCGGAACGCCGCAGCCGCCGGCGCGTTGGCGGCCAATTCTTCCGGCATGGAAAACGACTGCCTGCGCATCACCTTCGACAAGGCGGGCCGCCTCGCCCGCGTCTACGACAAGGTTGAAGGCCGCGACGTGCTGGCGGAAGGGCAACGGGGCAACGTGCTGCAACTGTTCGAGGATCGGCCCGCGGGCAACGACGCGTGGGACATCGACTGCAATTTCGAGGAGCGCATGTGGGAGCCCGCCCCCGCCGACAGCATCGAAGTCGTCGAGTCCGGCCCGGTGCGCGCAGTGGTGCGCATCGTCCGGCGGACGGAGCGGAGCACCATCACGCAGGACGTGACGTTGTACGCCGGCTCGCCGCGCGTCGATTTCGTCACCACCGTCGACTGGCAGGAGAAGCGCGTGCTCATGAAGGCGGCGTTCCCGGTGGCCGTCCGCTCGTCGCGCGCCACCTACGAGATCCAGTTCGCCACCATCGAGCGCACCACCCACCGGAACACGGCCCACGATCGGGCCCAGTTCGAGGTGGCCGGCCAGCGCTGGGCGGATTTGTCCGAAGGCGACTACGGAGTCGCCCTGCTGAACGACTGCAAGTACGGCTACGACGTGAAAGACAACGTGTTGCGCTTGTCGCTATTGCGCTCGCCCATTGAGCCCGATCCCACGGCGGACGAAGGGGAACACCACTTCACCTACGCGCTCTATCCCCACGCCTGGGATTGGCGCAACGGCGCCGTGCAGCAGGGGGCCGAGTTGAATGCGCCGCTGATCGCGATGCCGGCCGCGGCATCGCGCGGGCCCTTGCCGGCGGCGGGCGCCTTCGCGAGCGTGGATGTCGACCATGTCGTCGTGGACACGGTGAAGAAGCACGAGGACTCGGACGCGCTGATCGTGCGGTGCTATGAGGCGTACGGCCAGCGCGGCGCGGTTACGTTAACCTTCGGCCGGCAGCCGGCGCGTGTCACCGAGTGCGATCTCATGGAGGAGAACGACACGGCGGTCACGCTCGCGGGAAGCAGCGTGAAGTTCACGGTGACGCCGTACGAGATCCGGACGTTTAAGGTGACGTTCTGAATCGCGCTGCGGCCAGCCTGGCCGGGCGCGCTTATACCTGCGGGCTGTTCCGCCGCTTGAGTTCCTCGACGGCATGGCGCACGTCCTGGGCGCGCTCTTTGGGCACTACCAGCACGGCGTCCTGCGTGACGACGACCACGAGGTCCTCGACGCCGATCACGCTCACGGCCATGGCATCGGCGCCGGGCTCGTTGTAGACGATGCAGTTCTCCGCATCGGACAGAATCGGCTTGCCCACCACCACGTTCCCGTGCTCGTCGTGGGGATAGGTGCGATCCAGGGCCGGCCACGCCCCGACGTCATCCCAGGGGAAGTCCGCCCGAACCACCAGCACATTGCGGGCGTGCTCCATGAGGGCGTAGTCGATGGAGATGTTCTCGACGGACTCGAAGATGGACTCGATCCGATCGGTTTGGCCTGCGCGCATGGCGGCGGCCATATCGAGGGCGGCGCGCGCCAACTCCGGCCGTGCGGCGTCGAGTTGCGTCAGGAACGCGGAGATTGTCCAGAAGAACATGCCGCTGTTCCAGTAGTAGTTGCCGCCTGCAATGAAATCCTCCGCCCGCTCGCGGTTGGGTTTCTCGTGGAATGCCGACACCCGGTATACGGGAATGCCGTCGCGGCTCGCCGGCAGCGGGGCGGAGTCCCGCGCCACCTGGATGTATCCGTAACCCGTTTCCGGACGCGAAGGCACCACACCCAGCGTCACGAGCGCGTCTTCCTGTTCGGCCGCATCGAGGGCCGTGTCGAGGGTATCCCGGAACCGCTCCGGCGCTCCGATGAGGTGATCGGCCGTCGTGACCGCCATGGTGAGCGCGGATCCATCGCCGCCGTGCGTGGCCAGTGCGTGGGCGGCGGCATACACGAGCGCCCCGGACGTGTTTCGTTTGCAGGGCTCCGCGATGACGTTTTGCGGCGGCACGCCTACCTCGGCGTCGCGAATGGGCTCGACGAGGTGGCGGCCCGTCACGATGTACACGCGTTCCGGGGCGATCAGCAGGCTCAGCCGGGTTACCGCTTCCGCCAGCATGCTCTGCGACGCGTCGGTCAGCCGAAGCAGTTGTTTGGGCCGGAGCTTGCGCGACAACGGCCAGAACCGTTCTCCGGCCCCGCCGGCCATGATGACGGCGATTCGCGTCCTTTCTTGGCTCGGAATCATGCAGCGTCCTCCTGACATGGGTTATGTCCTGCTGCCGCGAAAGGCAGGGCCACGCGGCCAGAGCGCCGCGTGCGCTCGTTTCGGGGATACGGGGAAGCGGCTCTCACGCGAACTGCTGCGTCCGCCCGATGATCATGTCCTGCCACTCCCGGTTGAGGGTGGCAAACCGGGCCGACCACCCGGCCACGCGCACCGACAGGTTCGGATACTTCTCGGGATGCCGCTGGGCGTCGACGAGCATGGCCGAATCCACGACATCGACGTGCATGAACATGCCGCCGAGCTTCACGAAGCCGCGCATCAGGCCCACCAGCGCGTCTACGCCGCGGTCGCCTTCGACACTGGACGGGTGGATCTTGAGTTCCACCGTCGCGCCGTTGGGCGTCCGCGTGAAGTCCAACTTGCAGTATGACTTGAGCACCGCCGTGGGCCCGTTTCTGTCCGTGCCGGGTGACGGCGAGCAGTTGGTCGCCAGGATCTCGCCTTCGCGGTGCCCGTCGGGCGAGGCTTTCCGGCCGTGCCGCCACTCGATCTCCCGGCCGAACGTGCTGATGCCGGCCGGCCGCAGCACGCCCGCCCGCTCCGGCAGCCGCGCCACCACGTCCGCATAGTCATTGAACACCCGCGCCATCATGGCGTCGGGCTCGTCGCAGTCGTTGCCGTAGGAGTCGAACCGGTTCAGCACGAGCTGGCGCAAATGCTCGTGTCCCTGCCAGTCCGCGCGCAGGACGTCGACGAGTTCGGCGAGCGTCAGATACTTCTCCTCGAACACGAGCCTCCGGATCACGAGCAGGCTGTTGGCCACGTTGGCCAACCCGCCGGCATGGGGCGCGAACACGCTGTAGTGGGCGCCCATGTCGTTGTATCCGCGGGCGGATTCGATGCAGTCGTCGACGAGCAGCGAGAGCAGCGGCGCGGGCACGGCGTTCCGCCACCGGGCATCCGCGTGGCGGTGGTGGGCCTCGATCCGGCCGGCAAGCCGGCCGAGGAAGGCGGCATACAGCGCTTCGAAATCGGCGTACGCGGGCGGGGGCTGCTCGACAGCATGCAGGCCGAGCGTGTCGTGAAGCAGGGCGAGCGCATCGAACGGGCCGTAGGAGAAGGCCGTCTTCCCGGGAATCAGCACTTCCCAGCACCCGTCGTTGGCGAAGCACCGGGCCTCTTCGAGCGGATAGCCGAAGCGGACGAGTCCGTCGATGGCGACCTCCTCGTTGTACAACGCCACGATACCCCCGCCGAGCCGCTGAACCTCGGCGATGCGGCGAAGCAGCTTCTTGGGGGTGTTCGAATTGAGCCGGACGGCGATGGGGAAGTCGCTGATGTGGAGTTCCTCGACTACGTCGAGCACGAGGTAGGTCACGGCGTTCGTCACGTCGTTTCCGCGGGCGTCGATGCCGCTCAACACGATGTTCTGGTAGTGTTGGGCATCGCCCGATCCGCGCGTATCGAAGGCGCCGATCCACTCGCAGCCCTTGATCCAGAAATGGGCCAGGAGTTCCCGGGCCTCATCCAGCGTGATACGGGCCGCGGCAAGATCGCGCTCGAGATACGGCCCGAGCATCTCGTCGATCCGGCCGATGCCCGACCAGTTCCCCATAAGCCGCTGGAACGCGTACATGAACCACAAGGATTGCACGGCCTCCGCGAAGGTGGTCGCGGGATTCTCGGGCACGTTGCGCAGCGTTTCCCGGACGCGGAGGTAGGTGTCCCGCTCTTCGCCTGCCGAGCCGGCCATGCGTTCATCGAGCAGGGCCATGTACCGCCGGTGCCAGATGTCCGCGGCGTCGAGACAGCCGAGCATCGCGCGGAGGAAGTCGGCTCCTCCCTGCGACACGATGGGCCTGGCGTGGTTGCCGTTGGGCGACGAGTCCGCCAGCACGGTCTGCCCGTCTTCCTTGCCGATGCGCCACAGCCCGATCGTGGCGGCGTCCGCCTCCAGGGGGCCGGTTGGCACACCCGCGATGCGCCGCGCCTGGCTCGATACGCGGATCTCGTCAATCATACCGGCGCACCCGATGGACTGCGGCGGGTATCCGCCTACGTAGAATGCGCCGCCGGCCTCGGCCAATTGCCCGGTGGATTCCACCGCCGCATGGGCCGCCTCCTCGCCGTCGACGTAGAGTCTCACCGCCGACGCGTCGAGCACCATGGCGAGGTAGTGCCACCTACCGTCCGTGATGGCCCGATCCGACTTGATGTCGGCCGGCAGATAGCCGGGCAGATAGGCGCTGAAGCATCCGGTGCCCTGGCTCGAGTAGAGTTCCCAATGGAAACGGCAATCCTTGTTCCGGTTGAGCACGAGGACGTTGAACTGATTCGCCGAGTCCAGCTTGGCCCAGCATTCCACCGTCAACGGGGGCGTGCAGTATTCGGGCAGCGGCCGCGCCTCGGCCCAGTATCCGGCCGTGGGGCTCGCCGCATACGCCCGGCCGCCCGTCCCGGTGTCTCCCCGGCCCGGGGCGGTGGTGTCACGCCCCGCGTGTTCATCGAAGCCGCCCCGCGCCAACCGCTCCGTCACGCGCCGGCGCAGTTCTCTGTATCCCGTCTTCAACACGCGGTCGAACCCGATGGTGGTGTGGCTGATGCTGCTCACGCCCGCCACCGGCGTCCGGTGGGCGGGGGCCTCGATCAGCGTGGCCGAACCCACCACGCGCTCACCCGGCAGCACGCGCAACGGCGCGTTCCGGGCCACCAGCTTGCAGGCCTCCGCATACCGCATATCGGGGGAGAGGCCGGCGCACCGGGCCGCGTCCAGTTCAAAGTCCGCCTTTACCATCGAACGGCCATGCTCGCCACCGATCGCCCGGCGCGCCAGTGCATGTGTCGTATCCGACAGCCGTTTCGGGCCTTGGGGAGGCCACACGCAGCTCCATTGACGCCCCGGTTCCTGTTCAGCAACGTGGGCAGCGGCATCATGGCCGGGCCCGGAAAGGAAGAGTCCGCCCCCGAGGGCCACCATCCCCGATGCCGTCTTGATGAACTCGCGCCGTTCCAACGGGCGTTCTCCTTCTACCTCCGGGCGACTGCGTTTCGGCCCGGCTCTGGTTTCGTGGTGGCTGAATGCGCACACTACTCCGCTTGAAACGCTATCACATCGTCGCGGGGAACGCAACTTGTTTGTTGAACAGGCCCGGCCCGGCGAGCGCACAAAAAGTTGTCATTCGTGACAAACCCTTCGGCTTTTGGTTCTCAGTTTGTCTAATCTGAAACACGTTTGATCCTGGATTCGGTTCGGGTTGAGTGGCGGCCTCTGGACACAGCCCACGCGAACGTCAAGGGATGAGGAGTCGCAAGTCCATCACTGAGCGTATGTTAGAGCAGGTACGAGGACTGCTTCGTGTTTCGCTCTCATGGGACTCGGCGCCTCTCTCCTGTCGGAGCGGCACCGGCGACGTGAGCTGGAATGGTTCTTGCTGTCTTGTTGTTGCACGCTAGGTAAACGATCCAGGAGGCCGCATGATGAACCGAACGTTCCGAGTCAGTATTCGCATAATCGCTCTTGCGTTGGCGCTGTGTCCCGCCTTGCCGGCGGCTGCGGACGCTACGCTGGAGTTGACGAACCCGGGAGACGCGGGCTGGGTGAGCGGCGCGTTCTTCCAGCAGACATCGCAGCATCCGACGGGGAGCGGCGTGATTCACTCGTTTGTGCAGATTCTGAGCAACCGGGATGAGACGTCGGCGTACAACACGACCCACAACAACGTGTTCGACGTCGGGCCGTCCAACCAGCACAACCACGAAATCACGCTGAGCCAAGTGCCGACCTACACCTTCGATGACGGAACCGTGTATTACCAGTTCCTGCTGGACATCAACCAGTCGGCTAGAGAAGCCTATCTGTCGTTGGACGAGATTCAGATCTTCCTGTCCGACACGCCCAACCAGAGCGTGACCTCCTTCGACAGCGACGGTGTACTCGACCTGGTGGACGCTTCGCTCGTATACCGGCTCGACACGGCCACGCAAGACAACTGGATCCGGCTGAACTACCTGCAGGGAAGCGGCAGCGGCGGCGGCGACATGTTCGCCTACATCCCCGCCGGCCTGTTCGAGGCGTATTCCGGTGGCTACGACTTCGACTACGTGTACGTGTACTCGGCGTTCGGCCACAACTACCGCAACACCGGCGGATTCGAGGAATGGGCGCTGCTCACCAGCACCGAAACCGTCGTCCCGGAACCGGCCACGCTGACGCTCCTGGGGGCCGGGCTGCTGGGACTGGCCGTGGTCAGACGGAAACGCTCAAGCGACTAAGGGCTGCGGTTCGATAGGGTTGCATTGGGCCCCGCGTGCGGAGGCGCGGGGCCACTTCTTTGTGTCGCTGGCCGGCGACACACCCTGGCCGCTGGATCAGGAGGGCAGGGCATACAGGATCCACAACACCGCGGACACGGTGACAAGGCTCAGCAGGAACGACCACGACACGACGCTGGCGAGGAACGTGGGTTTCACGTTGAATTGAACGCCATACACCGCCATGGCGACGGCTACGGGCGTGCTCATCTGTAGGATGAATACCTTTCCCGATATGCCGCTCAGGCCCACCGCGGCCACGACGCCCCAGGCCACCAGCGGCCCGACGCAGAGGCGGGTTCCGACGGCGAGGAATACGTCGGCCCCCTTCTCGAGGCGCGTCTCGGCCAGTTTGACGCCCAGGATGATGAGCTGCACGGGAATGGCCGCGTCCGCCACGAGCCGGATGGCGCGGAACGCCGCCTCGGGCACTTCCCAGCCGGTGCGCTGGAACACCAGGGCCAGGGCGAAGGCGTAGATCATGGGGAACCGGAATACGCGCTTGGCGGCATCAAGCACGCCGTGCCGGTGCCGCTGGGCGAAGTAGACGCCGATGCTGTTCTGGAGGAGGCTGCCGCACACGAGGATGACGAGGGCCAGGGCGAGGGCTTCTTCCCCGAAGGCGAAGCGGACGACCGGCAGGCCGAAGTTGCCGAGGTTGGGAAAGAGCGTCATGAGGAAGGCGCTGCGGTCCTCCTGCGCCATTCGGCGGGCGCGCGCGAGGGCCGTCAGGATCGCGATCATGGCCATGGTCATGAAGAACACGCCGAGGGCGCACCGGGCGAACAGGGCCCATTCGATGGCGCTCTTCGACAGGTTCGCGAAGATCAGCGCCGGGATGAAGAGATAGATGTTGAGCGAGGAGAGCGTCCGCACGTCCAGGGGGAGTTTGCGGCCGGCCAGGTAGCCCGTGCCCGCCACCAGGAACACCGGCACGACCGCAGACAATACGGCAAGGGGCACGCCGCCCATGATCAGGCCACGCTGACTTGGTTCTTACCGCCGAGCTTCGCCCGGTAGAGGGCCGCGTCCGCTTCCTTCACGAAGGTGTCGGCGTCCATCCCGTCCCGGAGTTGGGCCACCCCGATGCTGATGGATGTGCCGAACCGCTCCTGGGACGCGTAATCGCTCCGAATCCGCTCGCCGACGGCCGCGCCCACCGAAGCATCGGCGCCGCGAAGAAGCACGGCGAACTCATCGCCCCCGTAGCGGAAGCCCAGATCCAGGGTATCGCGCGTGTGCGTGCGCACGAGGTCCGCGATGAGCTTCAGGAGTCCGTCTCCGGCCTGATGCCCCTGGGTGTCGTTGCAGTACTTGAAGTTGTCGAGGTCGGCGAACAGCAGCGTGACGGCCTGCCCCGTCTGCCTGGCCTGAGCGATGGCGCCTTCGAGGTAGACGAACAGCATCCGCTTGTTGAGCAATCGGGTGAGCGGATCCGTCTGGGCGAATTCGGCCAGTTGCCGCTGCAGTTGATGCTGTTCGGTGGAGTCGCGGCACGACACTTGAACGAAATCGCCCGGCTCGGAACGGATGAACGACACGCTGATGTCGAGACACACGGGCTTGCCGTCCGGACGCAGCAGCCAGGCATCGCCCAGCGAGCCCTGGCCCGTCCGCGCGAAGAGGACGAACGCGTCGAGCAGTCTGCGGCGGCTGTCCTCTTCGAGCAAGTCGAACAGGCACCGATCCGCCAAGGCCTCGGCCGCGAGCCCCGCAATGCGGCAGAAGGTGTGATTCGCGTCCTTGATCCGATACTCCTCGGGATCCAGGATGAGCATGCCGTTCACGTTGAATTCGAAGACGCTGCGGTATTGCGCGTCCGAGAGGGCGCTGAGGCCCGCGTTCTCCCGGGCCCGGCCTGCCCCGTCGCGGTGGCGGCGCATGAAGAGCTGCAGAACCGCGGCCTCGAGTTCGTCGGCGGGATAGGGTTTCATCAAGAAGCCCGCGGCGCCGGCTCGAACCAACTCCACGTAGGGGAAATCCTCGGGATAGGCGGTGGTCACGAGGATGTCGACGTCGGGAAACTGTTCGGCCACACGCTGGACGAGTTCAACGCCATGGGTGCCGGGCATGAGCATGTCGGTAATCAGGAGGTCGTAGGAGTCTTTGGCCAGTTCGGCCAAGGCGCCGTCGCCGGTGGGCACGACGGAAACCGCGCATCGCAGGCGAGTACGGATGGTGTTGGCCAGGGATAACGCCGCCTTCCCGTCATCTTCTGCGACCAACACATGGCGATCGCTGCAGCCAATCGTCATCATGAATCCCTTCCTTCCCCCCCAATCGACGGGGAGTGTAGCCGGGCAGATACCGATTTTCAAGTTCTTCCGGAAACGAAAGCGGCCCTTTCCGGGTAGGAATGGGGGAAATTCCGGGTTTGGGGGGTCAGGGCGATGCCGACGCGACGTGCGCTACCACCTTGTACAACCACGCCGCGGCAAGGACAAAGAGGGCCAGCCAGCCCAGCCAGCGCGCGTGCTCGCGCTTCAGGATCGGATCGGGCCAACGCCCGAGCGCGCCGAACAGGCCACAGGCCCCCGCGCCCACGATACCCAGCACGAACAGCAGAAGGCCGGCGGGCTGGGCGACAAACGCCTTCGCGAAATGGCCTTGTGCCGCAAGCACGAACGCGGTGGTCATGCCGCAGAACGGGCAGGGGATCCCGAAGAGTCTGACCGTGCCGCAGGGCGGCAGCCCAAGCTGTTCGTGTGTGCCCAATCCGCGCGGATCGGGCGTCAACAACTGGCTGCCGATCACGATGGCAAGCACCACGCCCAGCGCGGCGGCCACGGCCAGGACGCGCTGCCCGGCGGTCAAGACACGCCACCGCCGCCGCGGCGTGCCGCCGGGCAGTTCAGCCGCTTGGGCGAGTTCGTCCGTGCTCATTTGCGTTCCGGCGCGTCGGCCAACGCGTGGCTCAGCTCTTCGATGGCCGCCGTCATGGCGCTTCGATACTCGTACAGCGCCTCCGGGCGCTGGGTGAACTCCGTCATGCTCCGGACGACGCGTTTCGGCACCGCCAAGGCCTTCCCGCCGCGCCGCACGGCCCTCCGCCGGCGTCCATCCAGCGAGTCCCACCGGGCGCGTCCTGCGGCCACAAGGGCCTCGAGGTGGCGGGCATACGCGTAGTCTTCGAGGCCGTCGCGGAAGTTCTCAAGCCGGACGGTGGCCAGCGGCCGGCCGCCGGGGCCCGGACAGAAGAGCGAGCCGTCGCCGTTGTTGTCGTTGAAGCTGGCGGGATTCCATGAAGTGAACGGGCCGTCGGTGATGGGGCCTTCGTTACCGGGCCAGCGCGAGATCGTGTAGTAGAGGAACCCGTCCGGGCGGTACTTGGCCGTCATGGCGCCCATGAGAAGCCGTGTCTCGATGGCGGGGTACTCGATGAACCAGTTCGCATAGGGGTGGCGCGGGCCGACGCAGATATACCACCACACCTGCTTGCCCTGCTTGCGCGCAGCGGCGGCCTGCTCCACGTCGTAGCTCGGCGTCAACGGCACCCAGGCGTCCATGGCGGTGACGCATGAGTCGAGGCCGAAGGACTGATCGTAGCTGGTGGTCATGATGGGCACGCCGGGAATGGCCTGCTTGAGGGCGGCGGCAATGGCCTGGAGCACGGGAAACGTCTCCGGCCGGCACTCGTCGAAGCCGTAGCAGTAAGCCTTGTCGGCGATCCCCGCCTCCTGGGCCTGCTTGTATATGGCCTTGACGTTGGCACAGAGCGCGTCCAGTTTCGGCTGAAAAGACGGATCATCGGTGGTCGCGGGGAACGAGTTTCGGGAGAAGTACCGCAGATTGAAGGCCACGAGCCGCCCCTGGGCGTCGAGGCGCTTCAGGATCTCGAAATCGGGCGGGCCGCCGCGGTACAGGCTGTCGTAGTCGATGTAGTAGTCGGCCAGGAAGTCGGCCAGCTCCACCCGGACGGCGTCCCAGTTCTCGCCGGCGTGTTTCTCGATGAAGTTGGTGTACAGGCTGATGGCGGTGGGCAGCGGCGATCGATCCGGCATGGCGAAGCCGTGCACGGTGACATCGAGGCCGAACGTCCAGGGCGGGGCGTTGTCCGCCACCACCCGGCCGGTGGCGCGATAGAGGCCGGGCGGCGTATCGCGCTCCGTGCGCACGCGAATCCAGAACGCCTGGGCGTTTCCGTCTGCGACGTCGACGCGTTCCAGGAAGTCGAGCAGCGGATCCGGCCACCAGCCCACGTACGGCACCTCATAGGGCGGGACTGCCGTCTTCACGTAGCCCACCACACGCACGTCGACGCGCGGCGCGGCGCCGGCACCTCCCTCGGCGGGAGCCAGGCCGTCCATCTCCACCCGGACGCCGGACAAGTCGGTGCCGAGGGGAAGCACCACGAGCTGGGTGCTCTCAGACTCGTTCTGTGCGAGATCGAGGGGGACGCGGTCGGCGATACGGATCGGGGGGGCGATATCCTGGGGCAGCACCTTCTCCATCGACGTGGCGAAGCCGGCGGCATACTCGGAAATGCCCGTCCGGCGATGCCACAGGCCGTAGAACGGCGCGAGGGCTGCGAGCCGCCCGGAGCCCTGTCGGATCCGGCTCAATTCCAACCGGATCGCCTCGATCCGCTCAACCGAGGTGCCCGAGGCGCGGGCATCGGTATGCAGGCGGTCGCACCGGGCGGCCATGGCATCGAGTTGCTCCTCGAAGGACGCACGGGCGGCCGTCCCGTCCCGCCCCATGCGCTTCACGCGGCCCCTCGCCTGGCGGATCGCTTTTTCGGCCTGCCTGAAGGGCTCTTCGTCCAAGAGCAACCGGCCGATCTGCTGCACGTAGGCCTCGGGGTAGGGCGGGGGCGCCTCGTCCGGGCCCAGCAAGGCCACCGTGTCGAGGTAGAGCGCGTAGTCGGCTTGCGGCATGGCAACGTAGAAGTGGATGAGCGCCATGTCGCTGCGGTCGATGGAGGCCGGAAACGTGTCCAGCGGGATGAGCGCGCGCGTGTAAGATCGCGCACGGAGCGTGAATCGGGCCCGGGCGCCGCTGCGGAACGGCGTTTTCGAGTCCGTGAAGAACAGGCTCACGGACTCGATGCGGCCGGTTGGGTTGGCGAAGTCGATTAGGAGCGTACGGGCGCCTGTCCAGTCCGTTACGGGCGGACGCACCTCGAAGGCCGGCCATCCCTGCATGCCCTGCCGCCACTCGGGCGTGCGGAACACGGCGGCCCACTCGCCGGACGTGGCGTACATCCGTTCGCGGGTGAAGGTGTCTTGGCCGGGAGTCCGCAGCGTCCACGCGGCGAGATCATCGGCCGACTCGAAATCGAACAGCGGCGTTGCGCCCCACGATGCCAACGAGACTGCGAGGACTGCCGCAACTGCCATGGAACGACGTGCATTCATGTTCGTATCTCCCCCCTCGGTGGGCGCGGCTCGGTGTCGATGGTCCCTGCATGGTAGGTCACGGGCCACGCCGAATGCAACGGGCGCGCCCACACGCGAGCGGCACAGGGCCCGCACCGAAAACAGGCCCTGTGCCGCTGTCTCAAACCTCATCCTGTGCCCGGCCGATGGCCGGAACGCACGACTACCGCGTCTGGGTTTCCTCCGGAACGTCGATGACAACGACGCGCGGCGGATTACTCCCGCGCACCGTGCGGAGCAACAGGGGCTTGCCGGGAACCGCGTGGGCCTGCATCAACTCGTGGAACTTATCCACGTCGGTGACGGGCTGCTTCGCGATCTCGATGATAATGTCGCCCTGCCGCATGCCCGCTTCTGCGGCGACGCTACCCGGCTCGATCCCCGTGACGAGCACGCCTTGCGTGCCCGCCTCAACGCCAAGCCGCTCAATCAACTCCGGCGTCAGCGGTTGTACGCGAAGCCCGAGCACGTCTTTGCCGCGGGCGGCCACTTCGAGCGAATCAGGGAATTCCTCGAGCTTCACGTCCACCTCGACCGCCTTGTTGTCGCGCCACACCTCCAGCACGACCGTTGCGCCCGGGGGCAGATCCGAGATCCGGTTCACGAGCCCCTGGCTGTCCTTTACGGCCTCGCCGTTTACCTTCCGGACGACGTCGTACACCTGCATGCCCGCGGCCGCGGCCGGCGTGTTCGGCCGGACACGTTCCACGAATGCGCCGTTGTCGTCCGGCAATCCGACGGCCTCGGCGACCTCGGCGGCATCGCGGATGTCGACACCCAGGTAGCCGCGCGTCACCTTGCCCTCCGAGATCAGCGTCGGGATGACCTTCTTGGCCGTATTGATGGGAACGGCGAACCCGAGCGCGTCGGCGCCGAACACGATGGCCGTGTTGATCCCGATCACGCGCCCGTCGATGTCGCACAGGGGACCGCCGCTGTTTCCGAGATTGATGGCGGCATCCGTCTGGATCAAGTTCTGGAACCGGAGGCCCGGAAGCTGGAGCCCCTCACGGCCCAAAGCCGTCACGTGGCCGTAGGATAGCGAGCCCTGGAGCCGGCGGGGATTGCCCACCGCGATGGCGAACTGGCCGACGCGGAGCGCGTCGGAATCGCCCAATTCCGCGGCAGGCAGATCGACACCGGCGTCAATCTTGATCACCGCGATGTCCGTCTGCGGATCGCGCCCGACCACCTCTGCGTCGTAGACTTCGCCGTTCCAGAGGTGCACCTTCACCTCTATGGCGTCCTCGACGACGTGGTTGTTCGTGATGATGTAGCCCCGGCTGTCGTAGATGAAGCCGGAACCCGAGGCCTGCGGCCGTGCCAGGGGGCCGCGCTGGCCTTGCCCGGGATCGGGGATGGGCATGCCGAAGTACCGGAAGAATTCCTCCAGGCCTTCCATCTGGGAGCCGTCGATGCCCTCTGGGATGGAGCCCTTCACGTCGATGTTGACGACGATCTTGCGCAGCTGTTCACCGATTCGGATGAACTCGCTCTCGATCTGCTCCAACAAAGGGTCCGCGGCCCACGCCGTCCCCACGTATACGCTCAGTGCGAGCAGGGCGGCCAGTGTCCGAAGTCCTTTTGCTCTCATATCGTACCTCCTTTGCTTTCTGCGGCCGTCCGGAGATGGATCGCGTTCACCAATCCTTCCCGAATGGCCGTTTGCATGTCATGCCCTTCGATCTTCGCATTGTCCTTTGTCACATAAAACGAGTCGCGGACGCGCCGAACATCGGTGACAATCCGCGCCGTTGAAATGTCCAGGCCCGCGTCCGTCATGGCGCGGGTGATATCATACAACAGGCCGGTGCGATCGCCTGTCTCAATATCAATCACCGTATGGTTCCGGGACGAGACGTTGTCGAAGTCGACGCGCGTCTGCACAGGCACGCGGGGCTGGAGCAGGGCGAACAGGCGCCGGCGTGACTGGGCCACGAGTTCCTCGACGCTCCGGTCCTCGATGAGGGCGGCCGCGAGCGTGTCCTCGAGTGCGGCCAGTTGGGCCGGCGTGAGCGGCTGGCGCTGCCAGGCGTCCGCCACCATGAAGACGTCGACCACCCAGCCGTCCGGACGGGTGAAAAGGGCGGCGCTGTTGACGTCGATGAGCTGGGCGGAGAAGCAGCCGGCGATGGCCGCGAACAGGCCGTGGCGGTCGCGCGTCGATATCACCACCTCGCTCATCATGGTCTGGGGATTGATCTCGGCGGATACCGCCAAGCCGGAGGTCTTGGCCTTGGCGACACATTCGATGTGGCGCGCCATCTGAGCGGGCGTGAACGCCACGAAATACCGCTGCTCCAGGCCCCGGACATGCCCGTCCACCTCGGCTTGGAGCGCCGCCGGCACCTCGGCGCGCACCTCGTCCATCTTGGGCGATTGCCAGTACGCCTCGCCCACCGTTTCGGCCCGTCCCGCCAAACGCTTCATCGATCGCAGGTAAAGCTGAAGCAACAGCGTCCCCTTCCAGTCGTTCCACACCGACGGGCCGACTGCGTAGAGGTCGGCGTACGATAGCAGGAAGAGCGCGCGCAGCCGCCAGTCGGTTCCGACGGTTTGGCAGAACGAGCGCACGATGTCCTCGTCGTCTACGTCGCGGTACTGGCTGATGCGGTTCATGAGGATGTGGTGGCGCACCAGGAACTCGATCTGTTCCCTGTCCTCGTTGGACATGCCGATGCGGCGGCAGATCGTGCCCGTCAAGCGGACGCTTTCGTCGACGTGTGCCTCCCCGGCGGCCTTGCCGAGGTCGTGGCAGAGCAGGGCCATCACGAGAAGATAGGGCTCGGACAGGTGCTCGAGGGCCTCGCCCAACGCCCGTCCTACCGAGCCGCCCATGTCGGGCACGCGGGCCAGGGATTCGATGGCGCGCAGGGTGTGTTCGTCGACGGGATACGTGTGGAAGTCCTGATAGCGGATCAGGCCGGACACGGCGGCGAACTCGGGCAGGTAGCGGCCGAGCAGGCCGACGTGGGCCGCTTGACGGAGCGCGTGGCCGGCCCGGAGGGGCTGGTTGCAGATGGCGATGAAGTAGCGGCGCACGAGGTCGCTCGAGCGGAACGCGTCGCCTACGCGGTGGAGGTTCTCGGCGATGATCCGCTCGGTGGGGCGGCTCAACTGGGCCAGGT
>JAFGTL010000136.1 GCA_016934125.1 Candidatus Hydrogenedentota bacterium | reverse complement strand
GGCAGGACTGTTCGTGTTGCCGGCCGCGTTGATCACGACGATTCCGTTCTGCTGGGTGTATGCCTGCTGCCAGAACCTCACCGTGCTCGGCGATCGCGAAGAGGCGGAGGGCGCGTTCCGGCTGCGGGGTCTGTTCCGGCGGGCCTGGGCCGAGGCGTGCCGTTGGCCGAAGCAGAATCACCTTGTCGTCTGGCTCCTCAGTCCGGTTCTCCTCGTGACGGCCGCGGCGCTCTTCCTGGTGATGATGCCTATCGCGCGTGCCGTCGAGCCGGAGTGGAGCACGACGCTCCTCTATCTGTACGCGTTCATGTTCCTCGTGGCCGTGGCGCCGCTCAGCCCGCTGGGCGTCGCCATCGCCGCCAACATCGGCATGGCCATTGTCATCGCGCCCCAACTCCTCCGCATGCTCCTCGGTGCCGAGACGGTGTTCTCCCGCGGCGCGGCGCACATGATGAACACGACGTATTTCGCCATTGCATGCGGCGTGGCCTACCTGTGCATGGATCCCGTCGTCAAGGCGGTGTACGTGCTTCGCTGTTTCTACGGCGAATCCGTCGCCACAGGCGAAGATCTCAAGGTGGCGCTCCGGCGCAGCATCGCGGACAGGGCCGTGCGCGCCGGCATGTGGATCCTCGCGGCGGCGGTGCTGTTGGCGCCGTCGATGGCCGTCGCGCAGGAGGACACGGGCACGCCGGGCGGCGCCGGGGCCGCCGAGATGGGTGCGCCCGACGCGTCGCGCCCGGCCGGCGTGGCCGGGGCCGATCTGGATCGGGCCATCACCGAGGTGATCCAACAGCGCGAATACGCGTGGCGCATGCCGCGCGTGGCGCCGGGCGAGCGGGAGCAGGGCGCCATTGCCCGATTCATGGAGTCCGTCCTGAGCACTGTCGGGGAGTGGATCCGGGCGCTCGGGCGGATGATCGAGTCGGTGATCGAGTGGATCCAGGATTTGTTCCCGGAACAACGCTTACACCGGGGTTGGAACTGGGGCGACTGGGCCACGACGCCGCGTGCAGTGATCTCGGTGCTGTTGATCGCGTTGTGTTGTGTGCTGGCGGTCTGGCTGATGCGCATCTGGCGGCGCCGGCGGCGAACCGTTGAAGTCCACGCGGAGATCGTGGCCGCGGCGCCCGATCTCGAGGATGAAGACACCACGGCGGACGAACTCCCGGAGGACGGGTGGCTCGCCCTGGCCCAACAACTGGCCGCGGACGGCCAGTTGCGCCTCGCCTTGCGGGCGCTGTTCCTGGCCACACTCGCCTGCCTGGACAGTCGCGAATTGATCCGGATCGCGAAGTTCAAGTCCAACCGCGACTACGAACGCGAACTGATCCGGCGCGCCCACGCCGAACCGGCCGTCGTCGCGGCCTTCGGGCAGAACATGGGCCTGTTCGAGAGCGTGTGGTACGGCACGCACGAGATCACCCGCAGCCGCCTCGACGCATTCGTCCAGAACCACGAAAGGATCCGTGCCGGTGGGTAGGCGGCCGATCATGTTGGCCCTCATTTCCGCGGCGGTCGCGCTGGTGTTCCTGGCCGGGGTGACGCGGCTGTTCGTGCTCCGGTTCGAGCGGGGCGACGTGTATCCGGAGTATTCGTCACTGCGCGCCGATCCCCTCGGCGCCAAAGCGCTGTTCGAGAGCATCGCGGCGCTGCCCGAACTGACGGTGGAACGCAACTACGGCCCGCCCGAACAACTTGGCGCCCGGGGCCCCGCGGCCGTGTTCTGCCTGCGGGCCACCGTGGACGGCCTGGACGAGCCCGTGCCTGCCGCGGAGTTCACGCCCTTCGAAGGGGTGGCCGCTGCAGGCGGCCGCGCCGTCATCTCGTTCTTCCCCGTCGCACGAGAACCGGAGGACTTCTCCGAGGTGCCCGATGGCCTGTGGGGGCGGCGTGACAGGGACGAGGATGAGGGCGAGGATGAGGGCGAGGATGAGGACCGCGCGCCCGAGGGCGACGCGTCGCAAGGCGACGAAACCGATGCCGAGGAGGCTGAGGAAGAAGGGGACAGCCAGGTTGCCGCGGATGACGAGGACGCCGGGGCCGGCGCGGCGGGCGAGGAAGAGGAAGGCGAAGACGAAGACGAGGATGACGCCCGTTGTCCGTGGGCGGAGCCCGACGTGTCCATTGCGGATCGGTGGGGCGTGAAACTGGCGTTTGCGGACTTGGAGCAGGACGAATACGGATTCTACACGAGCCTGACGGCCTTGCGCGTGGCACCGGAGCAGCCCGGCGGAACCACCGTGGACGCCTTGCCGGCGGCGATTTCGTGTCATACGGCCCTGTATTTCGCGGCCCCGGACGGGGAGTGGGGGCCGGACAGCCCGTGGCGCGCCGTGTACGAACGCGAGCCCGGCCGCCCGGTGATCATCGAGCGCGATTACGGCCCGGGCACTATCGTGCTGTGCGCCGATTCGTACTTCTTCAGCAACGAAGCCATGCTCGATGAGCGGCACCCCGAGTTGCTGGCGTGGCTGATCGGGCCGTATTCGCGGGTGGTTTTCGATGAGGCCCACCTCGGCGTCATGGAGCGACGCGGCGTCATGTGGCTCGCCCGCCGGTATCGCCTGCAGGGCGTGTTGCTGGTGTTTGTCGTGTTGGCGGGCCTGTTCGCATGGCAGAACGCGGCCCGGTTCGTGCCCGCCCTGCCGGAGGGTGCGGCGCCCAACGGCGGCGAGTGGGCCACCGGCAAGGACTCGGCGGCGGGGCTCAAGAACCTGCTGCGGCGGAGCATTCGCCCCGCGGACTTGCTCGTGGTGTGCATCGAGGAATGGAAGAAGTCGTTCGCCCACGACGGGGCGGCGCGGAAGCGGAAACTGGAACGAATGCAGGCGGCCGTGGCTGCCGAGCGGGCCCGCCCGAGCAACGAGCGGAATCCCGTCGAGTGCTATCGGGCCATCTGCCGGATCGTTTCGGAGAAGGAGTAGCACGGTGAACCATGATCTGGATCGGCTGACACACGTCCTGGAACGCGCCCGCACCGAAGTGGCCAAGGTGATTATCGGTCAGCACGATGTCGTGGATATGGCGCTGATCGCCGTGTTCACGAACGCCCACGCCCTCATCGAGGGCGTGCCGGGCGTGGCCAAGACGCTCCTCGTGCGTACCCTCGCCCGGGTGCTCGG
Source organism: Candidatus Hydrogenedentota bacterium (assembly GCA_016934125.1). Lineage (GTDB taxonomy): Bacteria > Hydrogenedentota > Hydrogenedentia > Hydrogenedentales > SLHB01 > JAFGTL01. Next base: position 3,382 of record JAFGTL010000136.1, on the reverse strand, counting down.
CTGCGAGTTCGCCCGCATCCAATTCACGCCCGATCTCATGCCGAGCGATATCACGGGCACGAACGTGTTCAACTTGCAGCAGAACGCCTTTTCCCTCGTCAAGGGCCCCGTGTTCACGACATTCCTGCTCGCCGACGAGATCAACCGGGCCCCGGCGAAAACCCAGGCCGCGCTCCTCCAGGCCATGCAGGAGCGCGTGGTCACGATCGATCGAGAAACCTACCCCCTCTCGCCCCATTTCACCGTGTTCGCCACGCAGAATCCCATCGAGTACGAGGGCACGTATCCGCTTCCCGAGGCCCAGAAGGATCGATTCCTGCTCAAAATCGTCATGAACTGCCCCGATCGCGACGAGGAACTGACGCTCGCCCGGCGGATGCTGGGCACGGACTCGCCCGAGGCGATTCTGGCGGCCGGCGCCGTGGAGCCCGTGGTGTCTGCCGACGATTTGAGCGCCCTCCGGGTATCGCTCGAGGGCGTAACCGTGCGCGACGAACTCATGGCCTACCTCGTCGACATCGTCCGCAGCACCCGCACGCACAGCAGCGTGCTCGTGGGTGCGGGGCCGCGCGCGACGCAGGCGCTGTTGCTGGCCGGCCGGGTGTACGCGGCCATTGCGGGCCGCGACTACCTCACGCCCGACGACATCAAGGCCATGGCGTGTCCGGTGCTCGAACACCGGCTCATTCTCCGCCCGGAATACGAGATCGAGGGTGTCACCGTGCCGGAAGTCATCGGCCGCATCCTCCAGGAGGTGTCCGTACCGCGATGATCGTGCCGCGCTCGAGATTGCTGTTCTGGGTGGGGATGGTTGGGGCGCCGTTCGCGGCGCTGGCGGCCACCGTGCCCTCCGCGGCGCCCCTTTCCCTGTCCTTCATCGGCGGGCTCGTGGTGATCGCCTTGCTGGACGCGGCCCTCGCCTATGGCCGGCTCGATGGCATCGACGCGGCCCTGCCCGAGGTTGTCCGCCTGTCGAAAGGGCGGGAGGGCGCCATCGACGTGCGCGTGAGCGGCGGCGGCAAGCCGTGCCGGCTCCGCATCGGCCTGGCATTCCCGCAGGAGTTCGCGTCGCCCCAGGACGACGTCACGGCCGTGCTCGAGGGCGGGCACGAGTGGTTCCGCATTCCGTGGCCGTGCACGCCGGCGCGCCGCGGGGTGTTCGCCCTCGACGCGGTGTACGTGGAAGGCGCGTCGCCCATCGGGTTCTGGGCGGTGCGGCGGGCCGTGCCCGCCCGCTGTGAGTTGCGCGTGTATCCCGATCTGGCCGGGGAACGCCGCACGGTTGCGGCCCTGTTCCTGAACCGCGGCGGCCTCGGCATCCACGCCCAGCGGCAGGTGGGGAAAGGGCGCGAATTCGAGAAGCTGCGCGAATACCTGCCTGGCGACAACTACGACGAGATCCATTGGAAAGCCACGGCCAAGCGGGGCCGGCCCGTCACCAAGGTGTACCAACTCGAACGGACTCAGGAAGTGTACGTAGCCATCGACATGTCGCGCCTGAGTGCGCGAACCGTGGCGGTGCCCCGCGGGGCGGCGGCGAACGGCACGGGCCAAGCGGAAACGACCACGCAGCTCGAGCGGTTCATCACGGCGTCGCTCGTGCTCGGCCTGGCCGCGGAACGCCAGGGGGATCTGTTCGGCCTGATCTCGTTCAGCGACAGCGTGGATCGGTTTGTGCGGGCCCGGAAGGGCAAATCGCACTACAGCACCTGCCGCGACGCCATCTTCGGGCTTCAGCCGCGCATCGTGAATCCGGATTTCGACGAGTTGTGCGCGTTCATCCGGCTCCGGCTGCGCCGGCGCGCGCTGGTGGTCGTTCTCACGAACCTGGACGATCCCGTGCTGGCCGAGGCCTTTACGCGCAACATCGAACTCATCCGCCGGCAGCACCTCGTCCTCGTCAACATGCTCGCGCCCCACGGCGTCCAGCCCCTGTTCTCGGATGCCCGGGCCGCCTCGATGGACGATGTCTACGGGCAGTTGTGCGGCCACCTCCAGTGGCACGATCTCCGCGAACTCGAACGCGTGCTCCATCACCTCGGCGTCACGTTCTCGCTGCTGCGTAACGAGTCCCTGGCCGCGCAACTGGTGACGCAATACGTCAACGTGAAGCAAAGGCAACTCCTGTGATCATCGATCTCGAGCGATTCCTGGCCGAAGAGCGGCCGTACTGGGGCGAACTCGACGGACTCGTCGCCCGGCTCGAAGCGGATCCCGTGTTTGTCCTCAGCCTCGAGTCGGCCCGGCGGCTCCACTATCTCTATCGCCGGGCCTCGGCGGATCTCGCCAAGGTGGCCACCTTCGCCTCGGATCCCGAACTCCGCCAGTACCTGGAATCCCTCGTGGCCCGCGCGTACGGCGAGATCCACGAGGTGCGCGAGCGCCCCCACCGGTTTGCGCCCATTCACTGGTTCTTCCGGGTGTTTCCCGTCGCGTTCCGCAAGCACATCTGGGCGTTCTGGCTCGCCGTGGCCATCACCATCGTGGGTTCCGCCTTCGGCGGCGGGGCCGTCGCGCTCGATCCCGACGCCAAAGGCGTATTGTTGCCCTTCTCCCACCTCCAGATCGATCCATCCGAGCGGGTTGCGCGCGAGGAACGCGTGCTCGACGAGGATCCCCGCGAGGCCAGCAAGGCCATGGGCACGAGCTTCTACTTCACCCACAACACCAAGGTGGCCATCATGACCCTCGCCCTCGGCATCGCCTGGGGCCTCGGCACCGTCATCGTCCTGTTCGCCAACGGCGTCATGCTCGGCGCCGTCGTGCTCGACTACGCCCTCGCCGGCGAAACCACCTTCCTCGTGGGCTGGCTTCTGCCCCACGGGGCCATCGAGATCCCCGCCATCCTCCTGGCCGGCCAGGCCGGCCTCGTCCTGGGCCGCGCCCTCATCGGCTGGGGATCGCGCGTGCCCGTGCGCGGGCGGCTGCGTGCCGTGTCCAAAGATCTCGTTACCCTCATCATCGGCGTGGCCCTCATGCTGGCCTGGGCCGGATTCGTAGAAGCCTTCCTGTCCCAATACCACGAACCCGTCATCCCCTACTCGATCAAGATCGGATTCGGCGCCGTCGAACTCATCCTTCTCTGCGTGTTCCTGGCCCGATCCGGCAAGGGACACGAGGCCGATGTCGGCGGGGACTCGCCTTAGCCCGGGGCAATCGCACCTAATGCAGCCGCAGCGCGCCCTTCGGGCGCGTCGGAAGAACGCTGCGCGTTCTTCTGCGCGCCAAACGCAGAATACGTTCCCCCTCCCGCAGTTGCGGGAAAACGCTGCGCGTTCTTCTGCGCGCCAAACGCAGAATACGTTCCCCCTCCCGCAGTTGCGGAAGAACGCTGCGCGTTCTTCTGCGCGCCAAACGTAGAATACGTTCCCCCTCCCGCAGT
>JAFGTL010000011.1 GCA_016934125.1 Candidatus Hydrogenedentota bacterium | reverse complement strand
GGCCCGGCAACTCAACGAGGCCGGCGAAGAAGCCCGGTTGGTGGCCGTGTTCGATTGCCCGGTGGCCAACGGGCGCAAACGCCGTTCCGGCCCCATCGCCCGGTGGGCCACCAAGCTCTGGGCCCTCGGCGCGGGTGCCCTGCGTCAAGGCAAGGACGCCCTGCCCTACATCCGCGACGGACTCTATCTCCTCGCCTCGAAGGCCCGCCGCCCCAAGGGGGATGCCCGCGCCTCCGTGGTGGACTTCTTCCGGTGGCGTATTGCCGACGGCATGTACCGCTACATGCTCAGGAAGGCCGACGTCGCCCGGCTCGTCTCCGACAACCAGGGCCTCGAACTGCTCGAACTCCCCGCCGCCCGCCGCGTGTTCGCCACCCTCGGCGCCAACATGCGTGAACACAAGCGTTACGTGGCCCAGCCGTATCGCGGCTCCGTATCCCTGTTCCGCACCGAATCGAGCGTGCCAAACGGCCAGGAGGCCGACCCCTCCCTCGGATGGAGCGCAGTCGCCCAAGGCGGCGTCGAACCCTACGATGTCCCCGGCAACCACGCCGCTATCTTCGCCCCACCCTACGTGCAAGTTCTGGCCGAGCGCCTCGGAGACGCCATCCGGCTCGCGACGCCGCCCCGCCCGTGAGACGCGCCCCGTGCCACTCTCCTGCCAGGGCGGACGGTATCGGTGCCAAGTTGCCTCCGGTGCGCGCGTCCGGTACTATTCCTTCCGGCCCGGCGCATCCGCCGGGCGCCCGCAAGTCATGTCAAAACCGATTCGGTTGAGGAGGAGTGTTCCCCATGGGTGGATTCCTGGGCGTCGTGTCCAAAGAAGACTGCGTTGAGGACTTGTTCTACGGAACCGACTATCATTCCCACCTCGGCACCTGCCGGGGTGGCCTCGCCGTCCTCAACGACGGCGGTTTCGTCCGCCACATCCACGACATCTCCAATGCCCAGTTCCGCTCCAAGTTCGAGGACGACATCGGCCGCATGCACGGCTCCAGCGGCATCGGCGTCATCAGCGACAACGAGTCCCAGCCGCTCATCATCGGCTCTCATCTCGGCCCTTACGCCATCGTCACCGTCGGCGCGATCAAGAACGCCGACAAGCTCGCCCGGAATGCCTTCAAGAAGCGAACCACCCATTTCTCCGAGATGAGCGGTGACGGCCTCAATCCCACCGAGTTGATCGCCACCCTCATCAATCAGGAGGCCACCTTCGGCGACGGCATCCGGAACGCCCAGGAGAGCATCGAGGGCTCCTGCTCCGGCCTGCTCCTCACGGAACACGGCATCTATGCCGGCCGCGACAAGTACGGCCGCACCCCCGTCGTGATCGGCCGGAAAGACGGCGCCTATGCCGCGACCTTCGAGACCTCCGCCTTCCCCAACCTGGGCTACGAAGTCGAGCGATACCTCGGCCCCGGCGAAGTCGTCCTGCTCACCCCCGACGGCGTCGAACAGGTGAGGGCGCCCGGCGACAGACTCCAGATCTGCTCGTTCCTGTGGGTGTACTACGGATTCCCCGTCTCCTGCTACGAAGGCATCAACGTCGAGGTCGTCCGCAACCGCTGCGGCGCCGCCCTCGCCCGTAACGACACGGCCGCCATCGATCTCGTCGCCGGCGTTCCCGACTCCGGCACCGGCCATGCCATCGGTTACGCCAACGAAGCCAAGATCCCCTACGCCCGGCCTTTCGCCAAGTACACGCCCACCTGGCCCCGGAGCTTCATGCCCCAGATCCAGGAAATGCGCGACCTCGTCGCCCGGATGAAGCTGCTTCCCGTCGCTGATCTCATCAAGGGGCGCCGCCTCCTCTTCTGCGAGGATTCCATCGTCCGCGGCACCCAACTGCGCGACACGATCCAGCGCCTCTACGATCATGGCGCCCTCGAAGTGCATATGCGTCCGGCTTGCCCGCCCCTGATCCACGGCTGCAAGTTCCTCCATTTCTCCCGATCCAAGTCCGAACTCGACCTCGCCGGCCGTCGAACCATCAAAGAACTCGAAGGCGATGCCGACAAGCACCTCGACGAGTATGCCGATCCCCATTCCGACAGGCATGCGGCCATGGTGGATCGGATCCGCCAGCGCCTCTCCCTGACCTCGCTCAAGTATCAGGAGATCGGCGATCTCGTCGACGCGATCGGGCTCCCGAAAGAGAAGCTGTGCACCTACTGCTGGGACGGATGCGAGGGCTGCAGCGGCGGCAAGTGACGCCCGCCCCGGGGGCCGGGGTCTTGGCCCTTTCCGTCCGGATGCTTGCGTCCGAACAGCGCGATGGGATATACCTACCGCGCCCGGCCCGCACAAGGCGGCCGGATACGCAGGCAACAGGGGGATTCTCTCATGGCAACCGCACGAACCCGGCGCAGAAAGTCCCGCAGTCCCATTCGAGGCAAGGTGCGTCTCGCCCTCATCGGCGCGGGCGGGATGGCCAACGGCGTGCATTACCCGTCGCTCAGCGAAATGGCCGATGTGGACATGGCCGCCCTCTGCGACCTCGTGCCCGACAAGGCCCAGGCCACCGCGAAGCGCTTCGGTATCCCTAAGGTGTACTCCGACTACCGGAAGATGCTCGATGAGGTGAGGCCCCACGCCGTCTATGCCCTCATGCCCCCCCACCACATTCACGACGTCGCCGTCGAGGTGCTCAACCGCAAACACCACCTGTTCATCGAGAAACCCCCGGGCGTCAACGCCTATCAGAACCGGCAACTCGCCCTTCACGCCAAACGCAACGGCGTCATCGCCATGGCCGCCTTCCAGCGCCGCTACGTCCCCATCATCAATCAACTCAAGAAACGCGTGGAAGCCCACGGCCCGATCCACACCGTCGAAGTGAATTTCATCAAGTTCGCGCCCGATCCCGTCAATTACTACGGCGGCGCCATCGACATCCTCTCCTGCGATGCCGTCCACGCCGTCGACACCCTCCGGTATCTGTGCGGCGGCGACGTGCTCAGTGTCGCGAGTTCCGTGCGCGCCCTTGATGCCGACAGCCCGAACTCGTTCTACGCGCTCGTCACCTTCTCCTCGGGCGTCACCGGCATCCTCAAAACCAACTGGGCCTGCGGCCACCGCGTTTTCAGCGTCGAGATGCACACCACCGGCATGTCGGCCTACGCCGAGCCCGACGTATCCGGCGCCATCTACAAGGACGGCTCCACCGAACCCGAGCCATACGATCCAGCCGGCTGCGCCAAGTCCGACGCCACCTGGCACAAACTCGGGTTCTTCGGCGAGAACCGCCATTTCATCGATTGCGTCAAATCGGGCAAACAGCCCTGCAGCAATATCGAAGACACCGTGGCCACCATGGAACTCGTCGATCGCATCTACCATAACGTAATCCCGGGCGCATAAACGGTTCGGAGCCGCGCCGGCCGGGCGCCCGCGTTCCGTACAAGGAGACTGGATACCATGAGAATCGGCGTTGTCGATGTCGACACCTCCCACCCGGAAAACTGGATCCCCATCGAGCGGGAACTCGGCCATGATGTCGTCGGTGTTTGGGACGGTGGCTCCGTGCATCCCACCGGGTATGCCGCCGAATTTGCTCAGAAACTCGAGATTCCCCGCGTGTTTGATTCCATCGAACAGATGGTGCCCGAGGTCGACTGCGCCATCATCCACGGCTGCGACTGGGATACGCACGTCGAGAAGGCCCGCCCCTTCGTCGAGGCCGGAAAAGCCGTGCTCGTCGACAAGCCCATTGCCGGCAACGCGCGCGACCTCGCCCAGTTCGTCGAATGGGCCGGCCAGGGCGCCCGCATCGCGGGCGGTTCCTCGCTGCGGTTCTGCTACGAAATCCAGGCCTTCTTCAACACACCTGTCGAAGAGCGCGGCACGCCCCACGCCATCCTGTGCGGCTGTGCCGTCGACGAGTTCAACTACGGGATCCACGCCTACTCCATGCTGAGCGGCCTTATGGGCCCCGGCATGGCGAGCGTCCGCCACCTCGGCGACAACGTCCAGCAGCACTTCCAGGTGAAGTGGGCCGATGGCCGCTCTGGCTTCCTCAATGTCGGCGCCGCGGCCAAGTGGCTCCCCTTTTACGCCACCGTCGCCACCGAACAGGCCGTCCACCATATCCCCGGCTGCCAAGATCTGTACCGCGCCCTCCTCGAGGCCGTGCTCCCCTACCTCGCCGGCGAGGCAGACGCCCCGCTCCCGATGGAACAGCTTCTCGAGCCCGAGTGGTGCGCCCTGGCCGCCCGGATTTCGCGTCAGGAGGGCGGACGGGAAGTCACCCTCGCCGAGGCGAAAGAAGCCGATGGGGGATACGACGGCGCCGAGTTCGCCGAGGGCTACCGGAAAGCCAAGTACCCCTCGTAGCCGGGGCTTTGCGCTCATCTCATTTGACCTGGCGCGGCTCTCTGTGCAAAATGCCCCGACTCGGGCATGATGCCCGCACCTGGCCACGCGGGGGCGTGGCCCGTACTCTTGACGAAAACCGCTGTCGGCCCGGCCTGCCCGTGCATCTCCGGGGCTACAGGCCCGTGAAAGCGAGGATACATGGCGAAGCTCCCCTTCCGCACCCAACTCACCTACGGCCTGGGCGGCCTGGGTATCAACCTCTGCGACATGGTGTTCCTTCAGTGGCTCTTCGTCCGATACACCGCCCAGAACGCCACCGACGGCTCGTCCGCCCTCGTGTCGGCTAGCGTGATCGGCGTCGTCGTGTTCCTCGCCCGTGTCGGCGAATGCTTCTACAACATCGGCGTCGGCCACTGGAGCGACAACTTCCGCTCCCCCCTCGGCCGCCGCATCCCCTTTATCCGGCGGGGCCTGATTCCGCTTGCCGTCGTCTTCTTCATCCTCTTCATGCCCCCCGGTGGGCTGCCCGGCGCCGCGTACGGCTTCTACGTCTTCGTGTTCCTCAACCTGTATCTGTTCCTCTACGCCGTCGTCGTTACGCCCTATCTCTCGCTCCTGCCCGAAGTCACCTCCGACCTCCACGAGCGCGTCAATCTGACCACCCTCCAGTCCCTCTTCATCGTCGTGTCCCTCATCATCTTCTCGCAAATGGGCCTGCTCCTCGAGACGCTGGGCTGGGTGGGCGTCGCCACCATTGTCTCGCTCAACACCGTCCTCGCCCTCACGCCATGCGCCCTCTTCATCCGTGAGAAACCGGCCCGATCCGACGAGGAGGAAGTGAAGCCGCGCCTGTTCGAATCCCTCGCGCTCACCCTCAAGAATCCGGCCTTCCTCTGCATCGCCGTATCCACCTCGTTCTTCTGGTTCAGCCTCCAGCTGATCCTCCTCATGCTCCCGTTCTGGGTGATGTACGTCCTCCACCGCGATGTCGGCGACGTCACTTGGGTGATGGTGCCCTACCTCGTCATGAGCGTCGTATCCTTCTTCTTCTTCAACGTACTCACCAAACGATTCGGCAAGTTCCCCATGTTTCTCGTCACCCTGCTCGGTTCGGCCGTCTTCTTCGTGCTTTTCTGTGCCGTCGGTTACCTGCCCTTCGGCTCCGAGTTCGTCCAGACAATCGTCGTGTCCGGACTCGTCGGCATTCCCGTTGCCGGATTCATGGTGATCCCCTTCGCCCTTCTCTCCGACGCCGTCGACTACGACGAACAACTTACCGGCCAACGCCGCGAGGCCATCTTCTTCGGCCTCCAGGGCGTGTTTCAGAAGATCATGCTTGGCGCGTCTGCCTTCACCTTCAGCCGGCTCCTGGCCGTCGGCGGCCAGGACACCGCCACCACCACCGGACTCAAGCTCGTCGCCATGAGCGCCGGCATCGGGGGCGCCCTTGCCTTCTTCGCGTTCCTCGTCTATCCCCTCCGCGAACGCGACGGCAAGGTTGTTCACAAGAAGGCATGACGCACCTAGCGGGGGGGCGCGCGTCCGTGCTAGAATGGCCGCGGGGCTTCACCGTCTGCCTGCGTAGAGGAGGAGAATACACAAATGCCTGACATTACCGTGCACGATCCGAGAACCGGCGAGATCCTTTACACCATCGACGAGCCCACGGACGAGCAGATCGCCCAGGCATACGACTCCGCTCGGGCGGCCTATTCCGTGCTCCGGGCCATGCCCGTGCGCGAACGCCTCAACGAAGTGCGCAAGCTCCGCCTCTATCTGGCGGCCCACAAGGAAGAGATCGCACGCCAGATCGCCCGCGAGACCGGCAAGAGCCTCGTCGACGCCCTCATGCTCGAGATCTTCCCCGCGCTGGACACCATCGCCTACTACGAGCAGAACGCCGAGCGGATCCTCGCCGATCAAAAGGTGAAAACCCCCATCTTCCAGTTGGGCAAGAAGTCCCGCATCTTTTACGAGCCTCTCGGCCCGGTGCTCATCATTTCCCCCTGGAATTACCCCTTTCACCTCTCCTTTATCCCCTTCATCTGCGCATTTGTGGCCGGCAACAGCGTCATCCTCAAGCCCTCCCGATTCACCCCCCTGCAAGGCCTATACGAATCCATCGTCGAGAACAGCGGGTTCCTCAAAGACGGCATCCAGGTGGTGTACGCCACGCGCAAATCGGCCAACAAGCTCATCGACGCCAAGCCCGCCAAGATCTTCTTCACCGGCAGCGTCGGCGCCGGCCGCCACGTCATGGCCCGCGCCGCCGAGCACCTGATCCCCGTCGAACTCGAACTCGGCGGCAAAGACGCCATGATCGTCTTCGACGACGTCAACATCGAACGCACCGTCAACGGCGCCCTCTGGGGCGGCATGGCCAACTCCGGCCAAACCTGCACCTCCATCGAGCGCATCTACGTGCAGGACCGCATCCACGATCGGTTCGTGGCCGCCCTGAAGGAGAAGGCCGCCAAACTCCGCACCCTCGCATCCGTGTCGGAGGAAACCGAGCCCGGCGACCTCGACATGGGTTGCATGACGGCCGAATTCCAGATCGAAGAGATCGAACGCCAACTCGAACACGCCGTCCAGGCCGGCGCCCACGTCGTGCTGGGCGGCGCCCGCGAGCCCGGCTCCCACGTGTTTCCCCCCACGATTGTCACCGACGTCGATCCCGCGATGCCCATCATCGCTGAGGAGACCTTCGGCCCTGTCGTCACTATCACACGCTTCAAGACTGAAGACGAGGCCGTCGAACACGCCAACAACAGCCCCCTCGGGCTGGCCGGCAGCGTGTGGTCGGCCGATCTCGACCGCGCCGTCCGTGTCGCCCGCCGTGTCGTCACCGGCAACGTGTCCATCAACGGCGTGCTCGCCACCCAGGCCAATTCCGGCCTGCCCTTCGGCGGCATCAAGGAGAGCGGGTTCGGCCGCTACCGCGGCCCCTTCGGGCTCCACGCCTTCTCGAACATCAAGTCCGTCGTCATCGACAAGCAGAGCGGCAAGAATGAACTCAACTGGTATCCCTATTCCCGCGAGAAATACCGCCTGTTCTGCGATCTCATCAACGCCGCATTCACCGATAAGCCCCTCGCCCTGCTTCGCACCGCCGTGGCCGGCCTCAAACTCGAATTGCTCGCCCGGAAACGCCGGCTCTGAGGTATACTGGGGGACGCCCGGGGTTGCCAGAGGCGGCCGGGGGATTCACATCCACCCCGGGCATGCAGTATGATTGCACTCCATTGTCCGCGGGCGGCGGACACCGCTCCCTGCACATCGGGCAGGGGCAACGCAGGAGGGATAGCGATGGCGAAGATCCAACGGGCCATTATGAGTTGTCATGACAAGGCCGGCCTCGTCGAACTGGCCGGGTTGTTGCAGGAGCAGGGCGTCGAGATCATCAGCACGGCCGGCACGCTCCAGGTGCTCGTCGAGGCCGGCATCAACGCCGTGAACATGGCCGACTACACCGGCATCCAGGAGATGATGGACGGCCGCGTCAAGTCGCTCCACTCCAAGGTGCATGCCGGCCTGCTCGGCATCCGCGACAACAAGGTGCATGTCGAGCAGTTGCAGGCGGCTGCCTATGAATGGATCGATCTCGTCGTCGCCAACCTCCATCCCGTCGAGGCCGTCATCCGGCAGCCGGGCATCACGCCCGACGAAGTCGTCGAGCAGATCGACATCGGCGGCATGGCCATGATCCGATCCGCCGCCAAGAACTTCCGCTACGTCACCGTCGTCGTCAATCCCGCGCGCTACAGCGCCGTCATGCACGAACTGCGCGCCCACGATGGCGAGGTTACTTTCGCCACCCGCTATCGCCTGGCCCAGGAGGCCTTTGCCTGCACGGCCCAGTACGATCAGATCATCGCCGATTATCTGCGGAGCGCCGAGCCCAAGGAGGACTAGCCCGTGAACGTGCTTGTCGTTGGGAGTGGGGGACGCGAACATGCCCTCGCCTGGAAGATCGCCCAGAGCCCCCTCGCGGGCAGGGTCTACTGCGCGCCCGGCAATCCCGGTATTGCGCGCGTGGCCGAGTGCGTCGACATCGGCGTGAACGACTTCGACGCCCTCGTCGCCTTCGCCAACGACAAGTCCGTCGATCTCGCCGTTGTCGGCCCGGAAGACCCCCTCTCGAAAGGCGTTGTCGACCGCTTCGCTGCTGAAGGGCTCAAGGCCTTCGGGCCCGACGCCGCCGCGGCCCAACTCGAAGCCAGCAAATCCTTCGCCAAACGCCTCATGGCCAAGTACAACATCCCTACCGCCGAATACGCCGAGTTCGACACACCCGACGCCGCCATCTCCTACGTCAAGGAAAAGGGCGCGCCCATCGTCATCAAGGCCGACGGACTGGCCGCCGGCAAAGGCGTCACCGTGGCCCACGACGTCGATACCGCCGTCGCCGCCATCGACGCGGCTATGTCCGCGCGCGTGTTCGGCGATGCCGGCGATAAGGTGATCGTCGAGGAGTGCCTCGTCGGCGAGGAGGCCTCGATTCTCGCCTTCGCCGACGGCGCCCGCGTGGTCGCCATGGTGCCCAGCCAGGATCATAAGCCCGTCAACGACGGCGACACCGGCCCCAACACCGGCGGCATGGGCGCCTATTCGCCCGCCCCCGTGGTCGACGATGCCCTGCTTGATGTCATCCATCGCACCATCCTGCAGCCCTGTGTAGACGGCATGGCTGAGGAGGGCGCCCCGTACAAGGGCGTCCTTTACGCCGGGCTCATGATCACCGAGGCCGGCCCCAGAGTCGTCGAGTTCAACTGCCGCTTCGGCGATCCCGAAACCCAGGTTGTGCTGCCGCGGTTGCAGTCCGACATCGTGCCCGCCCTCGTCGCCTGCTGCGACGGCGCCCTCGATTCCGTGCAACTCGAATGGGATTCCGGCGCTTGTGTCACCGTGGTGATGGCGTCCGGCGGCTATCCCGGCGCCTACGAGAAGGGCAAGCCCATCACGGGCATCGACGACGCCGAAGGCGAGCCCGGCGTGGTCGTGTTTCACGCCGGCACAGGAGCCGCTGGCGACGGCCTCCTCACGAACGGCGGCCGCGTGCTCGGTGTCACCGCGTCGGGCGCCGGTATCCCCGCGGCCATCGATGCCGCCTACCGCGCCGTCGACTGCATCCGGTTCGAAGGCGCCCACTACCGCACGGACATCGGGAAGAAGGCCCTGGTGCGACTCGGGCGCACCGGCTGAGCCGGCGCACGCCGGCGGAACGGGGGAGAGGCCAGTGGACATACCCGGCGTACGCGCGCAACACGGCCCTCACAAACTCAGCATCCTGATCCCCGTCTTCAACGAGTTCCCCACCCTCGAAGGCCTGTTGAACCGCGTCCTCGACGCGCCCCTGCCTTGCGCGCGCGAGATCGTCGTTGTCGACGACTGTTCCACCGATGGCAGCCGCGCCCTGCTGGAAGCCTTCGCCGCGCAACACACAGACACCGTCCGCCTCGTCCTGCTCGATCGCAACCGTGGCAAGGGCCACGCCATCCGCACCGCCATCGAGCACATGACGGGCGACTGGGCTGTCATCCAGGACGCCGACCTCGAATACGACCCCGCCGACTACGCCACACTGCTCCTGCCCGTTCAGAAGGGCCTTGCCGACGCCGTGTTCGGATCCCGGTTCGTCATGGGCCGCTACCGCCGCGCCATGTACTTCTGGCACACCGTCGCGAACAAGTTCCTCACCCTCGTCACGAACCTGTTCAGCGGCCTCAACCTCACCGACATGGAAACCTGCTATAAGCTCGTCCGCGCCGATATCCTCAAGAACCTCGACCTCCGTTCCCGGCGGTTCGACATCGAGCCCGAAATCACCCTGAAACTCGCCCGCTGGGGCGCCCGCATCTACGAAGTGCCCATCTCCTACCAGGGGCGAACCTACGAAGAAGGCAAGAAGATCGGCGCCAAAGACGCCTTCATGGCCTTCATGGCCCTGATCCGCTTCACCTTCTTCCAGCGCCGGTTCACTACCCACGCCGGATTCATGGCCCTGCGTGCCCTCGAGCGGGCCAAGTCCTTCAACCGCTGGCTCTACGCCCAGGTGGACGAATGGCTCGGCGATGAAGTGCTTGAAGCGGGCTGCGGCATCGGCAACCTCACCCGCCTCATGCTCCGGAAACGCCGCCTCGTCTGCATCGATCTCGAGCCGTTCTACGTCGATCGCGTCCGGGAAGCCTTCGGCCATCTCGCCAACCTCACCGTCCGGCAAGGCGATCTCTCCCGCGAAGACGACCTCCGCGCCGCCGCCGTCGACGGCCCCTTTGACAGCGTCCTCGCCGTTAACGTGCTCGAACACATCGAGGACGACGACGCCATGCTCCGCGCCCTGCACGGCGTGCTCAAGCCCGGCGGCCGCGCCGTGATCCTCGTCCCCCACGATCCCGCCCTGTTTACCGCCGTCGACAAGCACCTCGGCCACCACCGCCGCTACACCCGCGCCGATCTCACCGGCAAGCTCGAGCGGGCCGGCTTTCACGTCTGCAAGTGTTCCGGATTCAACCGCGTCGGCGGCCTCGGCTGGCGCATCTCCGGCAAGTTCCTCAGACAACAGACGCTTTCGACAGGCCAGTTGCGCTGGTTCGAGCTGCTCATGCCCGTCATCCGTATCGCCGAGCACATTCCCTTCCACCGCCATACCAGCCTCATCGCCATCGGTGAGAAGTCCCGGTGACCCGGCGGAGTCCCCGGAGCGCGATTTGCATCCTCCCGGCGCTTGACGTTACGCTGTCCGGCGTCTTCTGCGGCCCGCCAACTCGATCGGCGGCTGCGGCAACTGGCGTTTGGGCAGGCAATACGTGAATCTCCTCGAAGCTATCCACAGCCGCTACATTCTCGGACGGCGCGTCGCACGGCTGGCCGAGCTCCTTGCCGATGTCCTTCCCGAGGAGGGGGCCTGTCTTGACGTGGGGTGCGGCGACGGTTGTATTGATCGGCTCATCATGGAGCGCCGCCCCGCATTGACGATCACCGGCGTCGAGGCCCTGGTGCGCCACGAGACGGCCATCCCTGTCCAAGCCTATGACGGCGCCACCCTCCCTTACGAGGCGGGCCAGTTCGACGTGGTCCTCTTCGTGGATGTGCTCCATCATGTCGACGACCCCGTGGCCCTGATGGCCGAAGCCTGCCGCGTCGCCCGTCGCTCCCTCGTCATCAAAGACCACCTCCTCGAAGGATGGTTCGCGGGCCCTACCCTCCGGCTCATGGATTCCGTCGGCAACCGACGGTTCGGTATCGGGCTCCCGTTCCACTTCTGGCCCCAGGCAAAGTGGGAGGAGGCATGGCGGGAACTCCACCTCACCGTGCGCACCTGGATCCCCGAACTCAGACTCTACCCCCCGCACCTCAGCCCGTTCTTCGATCGAAAACTCCATTTCATCGCCGCCCTTGAGAAGGAACGCCCGTAGCATGGGACGCGTGTTGCGCCGTAGCCGCGCGCCCCGCACTGGCAATGGGGTTCCGGACGCGTGAGCCAGGAACGCTTCACACCATCGAGCACCGTGGCACGGGGTGCACGGCGCCTCGCCGACGCGGCGGACGCCCATCCCGAGGCCTACTTCGCCGTGCTGGCCGCCCTGTTCGGCATCGCCGCAGCTCTGCTCACTCCTCCCCTGTTCGGAGTCACCCTCGACGAGCCCAACCACTTCATGCGCGTCTATCACATTTCAGAACTCAACCTGTCTGCCGAGAAACGGGGCGATTCCGTCGAAGATGTCGGCGGCGAGGTGCCCTCCTCAGTCAAGAACCTGTTCCGGCGTATCTGTGACTACTACCCGGCCCCCCCCGATCGCAAGTTCAACGCGGCAGACATGCTTGAACTGCTGGGCGACGATCTGAACCCCCGCGAACGCAGTTTCGGCACGTTCGCGAACACTGCGCCCTACACTCCCGTCCCCTATGCCCCCGCTGCCTGCGGCGTCGCCGCGAGGCGGTTCTTCGGCCTGTCGCCCTCCGGTCTCGTCTACGCCGGACGCCTGTGCAATCTGGCCGTCTGGACGTTCCTCGTGTTCCTCGCCGTGCGGGCCATGCCGTGCATGAAACGCCTGCTTGTGCTCCTCGCCCTCACGCCCGTCTCGCTCGGGCTGGCCGCCAGCCTGTCGCCCGACGCACTCACCAACGCCGCCGCCTTCTTGTTGTTGGCCCACGTCACGCGATGCGCCTTCGGCTCGGAACCAACACTCACCCGGCGCGATCTGCAGATTCTGTGTCTTCTCGCCTCGCTCCTGCTTCTCGGGAAACAGGGATATCTGCCCCTCTGTCTCACGATACTCATGATTCCCCCCGCCCGTTTTGGTGAACGCCACCGCCACCGGCGTTTCCTTGCGCTCTACGCCACCCTCGTCTGCAGCGTCTTCGGCCTCACGGCCCTGTATGCCAGACGGGTATGGGTGCCCTTTATGCCCGGCACGGCCGAGACCTCGGATCAGATCCGGCGCCTCCTCACCGAGCCGACCGACTTCCTCGGCCTCTTCATTCGCAGCCTCGCATACTACTGCTCCACCCCCGACGACTGGAACTGGCCCCGCTGCTTCATCGGCATCCATGGTCACCGCTTTCTCCTGCTTCCTTGGGCCCTCGTGATCCCCTACTATGCCGTCCTGCTCGCCACTGCCGTGGCCGAGTCCCCGTGCCCCGTCCGGCTTTCCCCCTGGAAGCGCCTGTTCGCCGCAGCCCTTTTCTTCGCCAATCTCGCCTTCATCTTCGCCGTCGCGTACCTTTCCTGGCACTACCCCCGGATGCGCATCATCTGGGGGGTTCAGGCCCGCTACCTGATCCCCTTCGCCCCCCTGGCCTTCTTCGCCCTTGGCGCGCTCTGGCCCAATGCCGCCTTGCGCCGCGTCACCGCCGTTGCAGTCCCCTGCCTCCTGGCGTGCGCCCTCGCGATCACCCTCTACCTGCAGATCCGGATCGACTACCTCCCCGAGGAAAACCTGATCCCGAACGGCACCTTCGCCCAATGGCCCGAAGGCGCGCCCCTGCCCGACGGCTGGACAATCGAAGATCGCCCCGACGAGCCGCCCGTCGCGTGGAGCGTGTCGCCCATTCATGACGGATCCATGCGTGGCGGTGCCGGCGTCGAGCAAACCTGGCACCGCAGCGATCAAACCGACCGCGCGTCGCGCTCCTTCGGTGTCACCATCACCGGCCTCCGCCCGCGATCGCTCTACCGGTTCTACGCATCCGTCAAAGGCCGCCCTGCCCAGCCCGTTCTCGTGCTGGCTTACGCCGTCAAAGAGGACGGGCGCGACGCGGGACGGATGACACTCCTCGGCCATCCCGCCGAGATCCCCGGCGGGCTCTATCACCCCCGCTACGAGAAGATCTTCGTGTCCGGCGACAGCGGCTCGCTGCGCCTGATCGCCATCTGCCCCAACGCGTCTGAAGAGAATCCAGTTTCCATTATCTGGGATGAGTGGGCGTTGATCGACCTGCCCTGAGGATGGGGGGCGTCTGGGGGGGGCAGAGCAGCCGCTACTGCTGCTGGGACAAGTTGTGCGCGACGTACCGCTTGTCGGGAATGCTCTTCGCCTGAAGCAGGCCGCGCATGGCCTCGCCGAGTACGTAGTCCGCGCCCAAGGCGCTTCCGTTCTGGCACGTCACCACGCCCGCATTCAGCCGCACCTCTGTCGGAAACGACGGATCCGAGAACGTTGTCGCGTCCACGTCGTCCATGATCTTGCCCACATACCGGATCGCGTGTTCCAGCGGAGCGTGGGGGAGTACCGTGGCGAACACCGTGCCGTCATAACGCGCGAGCACATCGAACGTGCGCGAGTGATTCCGGAGCGACATGGCCAGTTCCACCAGGAGGTCGTCCAGGGATACCGGCCCGAGCTCGGTGTCCAGCGCCTTCACCTCCTCGAGGTCGAACACCACACACGACACCGGATAGTCATACCGGTGCGCCTCTTCGACCTCCTCCTGAAGCCGCTCCAGCAGGAACCTCCGGTTCCGAAGGCCCGTCAGATGATCCGTGTACGCCGTGTCGGACAGGTAACCGCCGCCTTCCCCGCCCCGGGCCACCGCGCTCCTCCCGCTCATCGCGGCGTCCACGCGCAGCATGACCATCGGCAGATTGTACGGTTTCGTGATGTAGTCCGCCGCCCCGAGTTGATACCCCTTGGCGATGTCTTCCTTGCCCCCCTTCACCGTCACGAACACCACCGGGATATCCTGCGTCTTGCGATCCGCCTTCAGTTGCTCGCACACCTGGTATCCGCTGATGTCCGGAAAGCACACATCCAGGAGGAGCAGATCCGCTTCACCCGCCCTGCATGCTTCCAACGCTGCGGAACCGCTGTAGACGCTGAACGCTTCGTATCCGTGCAGCTTCAAGCCCTCGCACAATACCGAAGCCGTCTCCTCGTGGTCGTCCGCCACGCACACCCTATACCGCTGCACAGCTACCTCGCGCTCCTGAGTCTCACCCTCATCCCTGCCGCTGTTCTCTCACCGAAGTGTACCGCATATTCTACGTTTTCGCAAATTGCCCAGCCTCCCGAAAGCCCCTTGGGCCATGCCCGAACCGCCCCAAGGCAATCGCACTTAGTTTTCCCGCGAAAAGAGCCCAAATGCGTTGGGGGCCCGGGCTTGAACGCGGAAGAACGTGGGGCAACACGGGGCTCGAATTCCGAAGACTGCCCATTTGCTCACGTTTTTAGTGCGATGGCCCTGCGAACCGCCCCTTGTGTTCCGGGCCGCAACGCCCTAGAATGGCGGCTGGAAAGGGCACCGTTTCCCCATGACTGCTCCATTCAACGCGCGCCGCCATCGCCGCAGGCCGTCCATCAATGTGACGTCCCTCATCGACGTCATGTTCCTCCTCCTCATCTTCTTCATGGTGAGTTCCACCTTCCGCGAGCAGTTCGGTGTGGATGTCGACCTCCCGGCCGCCGAAACCGCCGCCCGAACCGAAACCACCACCCGGGAGATCGTCGTCAGCGCGGACGGGACGATGTACTTCGGCCACGAACCCGTCGATGAGGCCGGGCTCCGCCTCGCCATCACCGCCCTGCTCAAGGAAGATCCCGAAGGTTCACTCGTCCTCAAGGCCGATGAGAAGGCCGACTTTGGCGTGGTCATTCGCGCCATCGACATCGCCCGCGACGTAGGCGGCACGCGCCTCATCATCCCGACGCGCTACACGGGCGACGGCACTCCGCCCCGCTGAGCGCCCGGCACGCCCTACTCCGCGTCTTCGCCATCCCCCGGGCCGTCGGGCGATTCCTCGTCCTCGTCCGACATGTCCAGATACGAGAGGCCGTCCGGCTCTGGCTTGCGCTCCTCCTCGGCCTGCTTCCCCGGCTCCGCGTCGCTGTCCGGGCCCGGCTTCTCCGCGCCCGGCGCTCCGCCCAGGCGTTGCACACGCGCCCGAACCGACTCGGCGTACTCCCCGTCCGGATACCGCTCCACGTAGGCCTCCAGCACGCGTCGCGCGTCCTCCGGCCGCTCCAGCTTCCGCGAGTACAACTCGGCCAGGCGGTTCACCACCGGCAGCGCCTCGTCCGGCGAATTCAGATTCGCAATCCCCCTTTCGAACCACTCCGCAGCCGCCTCCTCGCGGCCCACCTTCATCAGGTTGTCGCCGGCCCGCAGCGCCGCCCTCGCCTGCTTCGGGAACATGTTGCCCAGCGCGATGTACTCGCGCGCCGCGCCCTCGAAGTCCCCAATCTGTTCGAGGCCCTCCGCGACACCGTACCGCGGCTCATCCGACGCCCAGTATCCCCGCGGCATGAGGAGTTCCGTGAACACATACGACGAGAACGACACCGCCATCGGCCCGTACAGCGCCATCCCCGAGCCGATCAGCCCCAGGCTCGCAAGAATGAGACGAAGCGGATCATTCCCCAGCCATGCCTTGAGCAACGAGAACTCGAACATGAAGAAGATCACCAGCGCGCCCAACGTCGCCGCCTCGACGCGCGGCCCGATCTCCGCCGTCACGCTCAGCCGGTGCCGGAGCAGATACACCCCCCACAGGAGATAGGGAATCAGGAGAAGCCCTGACAGAACCGACCAGATATCGAAACCAACCGGCGTGGTATCCAAGACGCTACCCAACCTCACTTCCTGCCCTCGAACCCGCTACACAATAGCCGCTTTGCCTTCCCCTGTCCAGTCTTCTCCGCTCTGTGCACGTTCCCCATGTTGACATTCCCCCGCCGCGCAAGTATCATCACCGCGTACAAAGCCGGACGTGCCCCGCATTCCCTCTGTGTCTGTCCTGACGCGCACACAACATATTGTCTGACAGGGGGTTAGGGGCTAACTGGGGGCCAGGGATGAAGATCGCGGTCATCGGTGCCGGGAGTTCCTACACTCCCGAACTCGTCGACGGGCTGTTCCCGCGGCTCGACGCCATTCCCGTCTCAGAACTCTGGCTCATGGATCCCAACCTCGACAGGCTCGAGGTCACCGCCGGCCTCGCCAGGCGCATGGCCGCCAGACACGGCAACCCCTTCTCCGTCCACCACACCGACGACATGCGTCAGGCCGTCCGCGACGCCCGCTACGTCGTCACCCAACTCCGCGTCGGCGGTATCCAGGCCCGCATCAATGACGAGAAGCTCGGCCTGCGTCACAACATCGTCGGCCAGGAAACTACTGGCGTCGGTGGGTTCGCCTGCGCGCTTCGCACCATCCCTCGCATCCTCGACATCGCACGCGCCATGGAGGAACTCGCCCCCGGCGGCTGCCTCATCAACTTCACCAATCCGTCCGGCATCGTGAGCGAGGCCCTGTTCAAGCACAGCCCCGTCACCAGCGTCGGCTTGTGCAACGTGCCCATCGGCATGATCATGGAGGTGGTCGAGCAGCACGGCTGCCGCGTCGAGGACGTCGAGCTCGATTACGTCGGCCTCAACCACCTCTCCTGGGT
>JAFGTL010000010.1 GCA_016934125.1 Candidatus Hydrogenedentota bacterium | reverse complement strand
GTTGTACACGAACTGGGGCATGGGGAGTTTGGAGGGGCCATAGCGGGAGCGGCTGCCGAGACACGGAAACAGCTTGGCGCGGATGACCTCGCGGTCGATGGCGTCGCCGGCCACGGGAACGCCCGCGACGCCGAGGATGCGGCTCTCGGCGAGGCGGGCCTCGGTGCCGTGGGCGCCGCCGAATTCCATGACGCACACGTCGCAGGTGCCGCCGCCGATGTCGACCACCATGAGGCGCTGCTTGCGCCCCGCCTCGATGGCGTACTCGACACACGCGGCCACGGGCTCGTAGAAGAACGTCACATCCTCAAACCCCGCCAGCGCCGCCGCAGTCCGGAGCCGGCGTTCGGCCACGTCGTCTTCGCCCTCCCGTACGGAGAACCGAACCGGGCGTCCGAACACGGCCCGCTCGACGGGCCGCCCCGCCGCGGCGTCGGCCGCCTCCTTGATCCGGCACAAAATCATGGCGGTGAGTTCTTCGATCTGGTAGTTGCGGCCGAACACGTCCGTCCCCTTGAACTCCTCGAACCGCAGCGAACTCTTGAGCGACTGAAACAGGCGCCCCGGTGCGTTCACCTCGACGAGGGCCCGCGCCCGCACGGCCTCCCGCCGCTCGAACATGTCTTCCTGCGGCTGATACGCCTCCGACTTGTCCGGCTCGGACGCGACGTAGCCCTCGATGTCGATGCCGAGG
Organism: Candidatus Hydrogenedentota bacterium; assembly: GCA_016934125.1. GTDB lineage: Bacteria > Hydrogenedentota > Hydrogenedentia > Hydrogenedentales > SLHB01 > JAFGTL01. The sequence goes on along the minus strand of JAFGTL010000010.1, from coordinate 2,431 downwards.
TCGACCAGGCGCGACACGACCTCGCGATCCACGTTCCGTTCGATGAACGCATTGGCCGCGGCCCGGCCCACGATCTGCTCCCCGTCCCGCGAGATATACACCAGTGACGGCAGCGACGAGGGATGGTCGTTCGCGGCATCGAGCGCGAGCACACGGACGCGTTCGCCGTCCGAGAGGGCTACGCTCGAATTCGTCGTGCCGAAATCCAGACCACAGAAAACGTTGTCCATCCAGTCTCCATCCGCTGTGCACGGCGCGTGCCGCGTACCTTCCGGTGAGTCCCCTCCGATATTATAGCTGCCCAAGGCCCCCAACGGGAACCAAAAATCCCATCCGCCCCCGCCCGGTGGTGGCGCAACCGGCCCAAGACACCCTTGCCGCCGCTCCATCTCACGCCGCATCGGGCCCGAAGACCGATGAAACACCCCGGGAAACGCGCCGTGGCCCAGTTCACACCCCGAACGCCATGACATCGAAATGCGACATTGACCCGCGCGAATCGCAGCGATCAGCCCCTCGAATCGCCCGAATCTGCGCCGATTTGGCCATGTCCTGTATCGATTACCTTGCCCGAGCCCACCATTCCCCCGCCATTCCGCGGCCAGCGCGTCTCACACTGCCACAGGCTCCCCTCTGGGAGGGCTCAGGGGCCCTATCTCAGTCTCACTGAGCAGATTGGCACGGCCGGGCATCACCCGGACAGGGGCCGGCTTCGGCCTCGGAAGCGGGCGAATCAAACGTTCAGCGTGGGGGCTGTTGCATATTGCAACAAGAACATGACCCGGACCATCTGCCATGTCACAATGCGACAACCGGTCGGGCTCGGGGTCGCCGCTGAAGCCCGCCGGGGCCAGATGACCTAGGGCCGCAGCCTCCGAGTTCATGACTGTCTGGCGTGATAGAACGCCATACTTCTCGTAGCCTTTCGCCCGCTCAGAGACGTTGAGTCATTCAGATCGGGCCATGCGGGCGCGCCCGCGGACGGCGCGGCCGCCGGGGCCGGCCGTGAGTCGTGGCGGTGGCACCTGTTCGAACAGAAACGCGGCCCGCAGGACGCGTCTCGGGCCCGGGACTGGCCCTACCCCGGCGAATCCGGGCTCGAAGGGTTGCCCCTGGGCCACCCCGGAAGGCCGCGGGCCTGGCAAAGGCAGCCTGCATCGAAGCAGCGCGCGCGATCGAGGCGGGTGGTGAGACAGGGCCGATCCGGGGCTCTTTGGCACCGGAGGGGCCCGAGAAAACGTCTCCGGCGCCCCAACGGGCGCCACGGGGCGGTTCAGCGGGAGCCCGTCGGAACCCGTGTATTCGATACCGGTCACTAGCCGGAATCGGGCTGCTGCGGCGTTGGCCGTGTGGAGGGGGGAGGTGCAGAACTGTGCGTTCATTTCGGGCTTGGAGGGCCGATTTCGGGGCTCATATGTAAACGATGAGGGACTGGGTGTAATCGATGCTTGACGCGGCGAAAATAGCATGGTAAACTCGACACATGGACAAAGAGGCTTCGATCTGCAATCGCGTCAAGGAGCTTCGGGCCCGGCTCGGACTCCGGCAAGCGGACTTGGCTCGCGAGACAGGCGTCACCCGGCAGACGATTATCGCCATCGAGAAGGGGCGGCTGAACCCGTCCGTCCTCATCGCCCTGAAGCTCGCACGCGTCCTTCGTGAGCCAGTAGACTATATATTCTACTTGGGCACGGCGGACGCGGCAGGGCGGGAACGGCGGGATCCGGCACGGGCGGGGACGAGGCCGGCGGCCCTAGGGCCGCGGCCGGTGCCGATTGTGGAGTCGACACGGCCGGAATCCTTCACTTCGCTCGGGGCGGCGGATGGGGCAGGTGCCGACGAGGGGCCGTTGCCGGGCCAGGCGATCTGGGATTTCGGCTGATCGCGTCGCGGCTGGGCGGGCGCGCGTCAGGCCGCGTCGCGTACGCGGCTGAGGATGCGGCGCGCGTTTCCTGAGAGGATGCGCTCCTTGTCGTCGTCGGGGATACGTGCGCCGAGCACCTTGCCGAGTTGCTGGGCCTGGTTGATGAAGCACACGTCCGATCCCCACACGACTTTCCCGGCGCCGGCGTTGTCCACAAGTCGCTTCACAAGCCCGCGGGGGCAGGCACTCAAGGCCAGTTCGAGGTAGACGTTGTCGCAATCGCGCGCGACGCGCACGTATTCCTCTTCTTCCTTCGAGCCGGTGTGGGCCAATAGGAGGGCCGTGTCCGGATAGCGCCGGGCGATCTCGCGGAACTGCTCGAACTCGGCTTCCTGCCCCCACGAGTGAAACAGGATCGGCATGCGGCGTTCGTTCGCGAGGGCGAAGGCGGGCTCGTAGGCGGGGCTCGAGTAGGGCACGCCGTTGACGTTGTGGAGTTTCAAGCCGGTGGCGCCGGCCGCGAGGCCGGCCTCGACATCGGCGCGGACGTCGTCGGCCGACGACGGC
>JAFGTL010000135.1 GCA_016934125.1 Candidatus Hydrogenedentota bacterium | reverse complement strand
GCGCGCAGGAGGTTCATCACCTCTGGGTATAGATCGGAATGATCATGCACGGCGACAAAGCGCGTGGCGATTGCGTTGCGGATCCCGGGAGAATCCAACAGTCCCCAGAGGGTTCTGTGGTCCTTCCCTTGGTAGGGCGAGGTGTCCAGCACGAGAAAGACAGGCCTATCTCTCTCACCCGAGGCCAGGTAGTCTTCGAGGGACAGCCAGTGTACGCTCGGCTTCGAGACAATAGCACCAGGGTGCATGGTGTCCTTTCTTGAGCGCGGAAGGCGCTAAAGGGCGAAACCCTCCTGGCCTGCACACACCGTGGAAGTGCAGCCGGCAGTTGCAAAAGCGCCCATATCCCACCCGAGTTCGTCGAGGAGTTCCGAGACCTTGTGGACCTTCCCCCACCTGCAAGTCTCGAACCCTTTCTCGCGCATCCGGCAGTAGGCTTCGATTCCTTTGAGGACGCAGGATCCGCAGGTCGGGATGGAGGGGCATTCACTACACTCGACCCCCCCGAGGTAAGGGAGCTTCGCCAAGCGCCCGCTTCTTGAGAAGACCTCGTCGTAGGACTCGCGTATCAGATTGCCGAAGCCCAGTGCCGGCGGACTCATGAGGCAGGGGCGCACCTCGCCATAGGGGTCGATGGCGACACTCATGCTGGCCATGCCGCAATTCCCTAAGTATCTCGTCAACACCAGGGAGGCGTGCTTCGGGGGTTTGTGCCCGAAGAACTCTGGCCCGTGTTCTTCAAACAAGGCGTTGACGCTTTCGTAGGCGCACCAGGCCTCCAGGGGGGCCAGAGCCAGACGGTCGCCTTCCTCGAAGGCTCTGCCGTTATTCGTGACCGGCTGCGATACAAACTGAGTCGCCCCGAGTTCCCGCGCGAGCTGCACGGTCTCCTCGAGCAAGTCGAAGTTGCGTCGATAGATGGACATGGCCACCCGAACGGAGAGGTCGGTCTTTTCCGCGAAGAGCCGAATGGCGCGGGTGGCCGCATCAAAGCATCCCGGTTGTTGGCGTAGGTAATCGTGGACCTCCGCGGTCGGCCCGTCCAGGCTGACCTGAATTCCTCCAGATTCGATGGCGCCCAGACGTTCGGCGACTTCCTCCGTGACCAGCAGCCCGTTGGTGAGTACGACCGTCAAGACCTTTTGACTCGCGAGATACTCGTAGACATCCCAGAAGTCCGGATGCATGAGGGCCTCACCGCCGGTTACCTCGAAGGCACAGGCCCCGCGGTCGATCAATTCCGACAGCATGCCGATGATCGCGTCGCCGCTCAACTCCCCAGGGCGCTCACGCTCGCCGCCGGCCTCGAGGTAGCAGTGTCTGCACGCGCAGTTGCACCGATGCGTCATCTCGATGGCAATCTGTACGGGATGATAGTGCTCCGTGCTGCCCGTGAGCCGGAGGTCGGCCTGTCGCGGGGAAGGATGCAGTGTGGCGAGATCCTTGGCTACCTCTGCTTTGATGAAATCACAGATGCTGTCGCCATGCTCACGGGATGCGTCCAGTTCCTCGAGCACGGTGCGAACGATGTCGTCAACGGTGTGCTGCCCGTCCATGTACCGTGCAATCCGGCTTGCGGATCGGTTCAAGAACGAACTCTGCCTGATCTGCCCGTCCGCCGTCTTTTTGGACACCATCCGATTGCGATTTCCGGCGGCAATTGGCACACTCAACTCGTCACTGATGAACGCGCCGTCGGGCCGCAGATGGATCCACACACCGTCGTAGGAAACATAGCTGTTTCGGAACTCGTCGGCGTCTTTCATGAAGTGCTTCCTCACACGGTCAAGGCATCCATGTTCGGGTGTCTGGCGGGGCGGAAAAAGCCCCATACAACAGGTTTCTGCCTCCCAGGCCAAAGGCGGGGAAGGCAGAAACCTGCGTGCCTATTACTTCACGTCGTTGCAGCTCAGGTCATCGGCGACGCGTTGATGACGGGGCTGCTGGGGGCATCAAGAGGATCATTGATGCGCGACTGGCCGACGGTTGGCCCGACGAAACAGGCGCAGCCGACATTGATGCAGTTGCACGCACAGCTCGTGCAGCACCCAATGTCACCAAGAATGTACCCGGGGGTTTCCATACCGCTCCTCCTTTCGTTTCTTACCGCCTACTCAGGTTCGGACACAGCGTTCACCTTCGCTGCAGGCCTTCTCGGTGTGCCGGAACGGGCATCGACCATCCCGCCGGACTCCCGGAAGCACCTCCTGCAGTTCAAGTGCCAAGGCGAAAGAGCGTGTTGCTCTGATCGACTTCGGTTTCAGTTGTGAACCGGCCGTGCTGGGCGCTTTGTCAGATTCGCCTTCGTCCTGTATCACGAACTCGGTGCCCTTGGCCGCGGGTTCATGCCTGCCTGTCGTTTCCTGCGTCGCGCCGGGGCCTAAAGCATCGGCGTGGCGTTGATGACGGGCGGGCTTGGGGCGTCAAGGGGGTCATTGATGCGCGACTGGCCGACGGTTGGCCCGACGAAACAGGCGCAGCCCGCGTTGAAGCAGCTGCAGGCGCAGCCAGTGCAGCATCCGATGTCGCCAAGAATGTAGCCAGGGGTTTCCATACGTTCCCTCCTTATCCTCGTCTACCGCCTATTCGAGTTCGGGCATTCCCTTCGCCCTGTCCGGTTGCCTTCGCGGAGCCCCGGAAGGATCGATTGCAGTTCAAGTGCCGAGTTGAAAGAGCGTGATGTTCTGCTCGATACCGGTTTCGGATACAGGCTTGCCTTGCTGGGCGCGTTTGTCGAGGTTCTCTTTCGTCCAGTACTGGGTGATGATGAACTCGATCCGATAGGGCACCTTCGACTCGATGTCGTAGTACATGCGGTGGGTGAATTCGACGTGGCCCACGGATGGCGATTCATGGGGCACCACCTGTTCGAACGCAACGAGGTGGTGCCCGTCGCTCTCCACGTAACCAAGCACGGTGGTGGTCGCGTCCACCTCGACGTTGTGCGGGTTCTTCGTCCTATCGGTGAAGGTGTCGCCCTTCTTGAGTTCTCTCGATGCAAGCCCGCTGAGATCCGGGGCAAAATGGAGCCATGCACCGGGGACAGTCACATTCTCCTCAACACCGGTGTCCTGCCATTTGTAGACGGCCTCGGGAGTAGGCGCGTCCGACGGCCACGCCCCGTTCGTCCGATACTCCACTTGCGGGTCGCGGTAGGTGAGCGTCTGATAGAAGCCATCCTCGCCGTCTTTGTACGAAATCGAGCACGTCACCTCGCCGAGATCCCAAATTGGCCATTGCTCGCCCAGCAGGATCTTCTCCCCGTCGGAATAGCAGTGCACCTGCCGGGCCGGGGCCTGGAAACCGTTTGAAGGTTGCATAAGGAGGCGGAAGTCGGCGGGCACTTCCTGCAACTCCAAGTCCCTGAATTCGTTGATCAGCGCCCTGACTTCCTCGTACTTCTCCTCCGTCTCGCGGGCATAGCGCGCTTCCCGGGCGTCTGCTTCCCCGCTCACGTCCAAGACGGACTGAAGCGATTCGGGCAACGCCGCCGAAGGCCCGCCCCCGGCCTTGTCGTCTCCCCCTGCCCCGGCAGGAAGTCCGACACGCACGGTTGTATCGTCGTCGATGGGCCCGGGGGGTTGTCCCCACAGCCAATAGGCCAGAGCAGCACCGAAACCCACGATGAGAAGGGCGAGTATCGCCCCGGTAATGCGGCTTCTCATTGGACGGGCTACCTCCCCATGTCAACCAGTCCTGGACGAAACCTAGATACCCCTATCTCTATATGTCGCCTGGAACGCAGAATGTAACCCGGATTGCCCGGTTCCCGCGAATCGATTGCGTAAGTGCCGGCGCGCTGGGCTCTTGGCCAGACGAAGTCGCGCCCGTTCGCCCCTCTCAACCCTGTGCGTGCCCTGTCGGCCGTCCGCCTCTCGCACCAGAGGCCCGCGCCGCGCCGATCAGGCGCCCCACGTCAGGCGGGGCGATCTAACCCGCGTAACCACTTACAGGGCCGGCGGTTGCTGTCCCCATGAGGCCAGCGACGGCTTCCTCCCTCAGCACAAAGAACCGACTGCATCGAGCCGGGAACGCCTCGCGATCTTCGCCCCGGGAGGCCGGTACCGCCAGATCGCACAGCAGATACAGGGCCTCGTCGCGCAGATCGCGCAGGTCGGTCACGGAAGCCTCGGATTTCGAAGCGGTCAGTTCGTCGATTGTGACGATGCTGGCGATCAGGAAATGGGTGAAAACCGCTTGTGCCAGATCGCGGTTCTGGGCCAGAAGGGTCGGATAGCCTTCGGGCAGCGCCGACGCCGAACCGGCGCCCTCGGGCACGCCCTCGCCATCCCGCGGAAGTGGTTCGAGCGCAACGCGGATCGGCCGGCCCTCATCCAGCCCATACGCCTCCAAATCCGCCCACGCCAGGGCCGGCAAGGCGTATGCTCCCGTGTCCGTCAGCACGAGCCGGACACCGGCCACCGCGGCAGCCGCCTTCAACGCCCGAATCCTCGGGCGGCATGCCGGGCCGCGGGGCGCGTCGGGCCAGTCGAAGGCCAGCGATTCGCCGGAGCCAACCAGGAGCCGCTGCCAGGGGCTTCCGCACCGCGGACGGTTCTCGGGAGAACGCAACACGTCATACAACCACATGATATGGGGGTATTCGTGTCGCGCCCACACCTCATAGTCTTCGTCACACTGAGGAAGGGCCGCCTCAATCCTCGCGCGGGCCGAGCACCACACCGCTTCGCTACCCAGTTCGGCCATGAACCGCGTCTCGTCCCCTGAACCTGGAGCCGCCGGCCCCTGCGTCGCAGCGCCGGAACCCTCACCCGGCAAGCCGGATCCCTCCAGGCACATCTCCTTGAGCACATCGCCCGGCTGCGGCTCCGCCTGCTCCCTACCCGCATGCAACGAGGCACTGCGCTCGCCAAGGCGCTCGTAGAACTCGGCCCCGACGAAGGCCAACACGGGCGCGCCCACCAACAACAGGGCCGCGGCCGCAAGCGCCCCCGCCGACCACCGCGAACGGCGTGGCGCCTGGGCCACGCGGACTCGAGTGCCCCGGGCGACGATCCGCCGCGCCATGGCCTGTGCGTCCAAGGGGGCCAGGGCCTGGGAAGACAGGAGGCGTTCGTTCCGGCTCGTTACCTCTGCATCCATCCGCTCGAGGCTGAGCCGGCACGCACTGCACCTCGCGACATGCCGCTCGATCGCGTCGAATTCCGATTCGGACAAGGCCGGATCGCAAGACGCGAAGGCAGCCAGCCGCCCGCGCACCCAGGCACAGTCTGCCGTCCCGGGCGCCAGGAGGGCCAGGGCCTTCCTAACCAGCGTCGTATGGCGCTTCACACCCACGTCACGTCCTCTGGCAACACTTCACTGTCTTGCTTAATGTCACCACCCGTCGGAAGTGTAACCCCTACCGTCGCCTGTGCAAGGCGCAGAGCCGGGGGGGGTGAGGGAAACGGGAACGCCCAAAGGAATAGAGGGCCCTCGGCCGGGAGGGCAATAACGCGCAGGAGAACCCGCTGCCGTTACGTCTTGTCCTCGTCCAACGAGGCGGCCATGCGTTCGTAGTAGTCGGCGTGCTTCCACTCGGGGTAGCGCAGGGCGATCTGCCGGAAGTACTCCTGCGCCCCGTCCGTCTCATCGGCCTTGAGCGCGAGGATGCCCAATTGCGCCAAGGCCTGGGGGGCGAAGTCGGTGGCTGCGTAGTGCTCGACGACGGAGGTGAACCGTTCCTGAGCGTTGACGGGCTCATCCGTATGCACCATCACCATGCCGAGCATGAAGCACGCCAATGCCTTCTCGTAATCGCTGTCGGCGCGCTGTTCGAGCCGGGTGAACAGCTCCGCCGCCTCGCCATACCGTTCCGATTGCATGTAAAGTAACGCCGCCTTCTGCAGGAACGAGTCCGGCGCATCACCGTAGGCGTCACAGTAGTCCACGTACAACTTCGCGGTTCTGTACGGCTGATCGTATTCCGCCGACACGATATCCGCGAACCGGCTCAACAGGCGCTCGCGCCACACCCGCGAAACCCCGTCCTTCTTCCACGAATCCTCGAGCAGATCGAGCGCGTCCTTCACGCGGATGCCCTGCACCATTCGATCGGCGACGCGCAGCGTATAGAACGCCACCAAATCGGGGGACAGGCCGTCGCACGATTCCCGCCCGCGCGCCAGCGCCCATTGGCGGCAGGTATTGAACCGGTTTTCGAGGGCCAACGCCGAGCCCGGCGGCAGGGAGAAGGTGTGCTCCGAAGGGCTGCCCAGAAGGAACACCCCCAAGGCCAAATCCGCCTTGTCCGCATCCGAGAGATCCATGTCCCGCCATTCATCCCGGGCCGACTCGATCACGCCGCAGAACGCCGCCACATCGTTCGCGGCAAGGGCCGCGCCGATCCGCGTTCTGAGGCCCGCCTGCTGAGGCCCGTCGACACCGCCCTCGTAGTATCGCAACAGCCGTTCCTTGAGCGGGTTCAGGGCCGGATCGTCGATGTATTCACTGCCGATCAGGAGCGGCGCGAGCCAGTCGCCTTGTTTCAACCAGAGCCCACAAAGCTTGTTGTAGAGCTTCGCGCCCATGTCGGGCTGGGCGATCCACGCCTTCAACCACGCGATGATGGCGGACTCGGCCTCGTCATGCTCCGCGTGGCGGTCGCCGGCGCGCACCAAGGCGAACCGCGCCACACGGCTGTCTGGCGGGCCCGCCGCGAGCCCATCGCATAGGGTGGCGCCCTCCTCGGGTGCCGCCTTGAGCAGATGATCCAGCGCCATGCACGCGACGCGCGTGTCGCCGTGCTCATCCACGAGCGTGCGGCAGAAGGCCCGGGCCTCCTGCCCGGGCGTGGCTCCATCGCCCAGAAATGCGCGCAACGCGTAGAGTCCGAGGTTGTGATCCGGAAAGGCCAGCACGATCTCCCGTCGCACGGAACCCGCGTCCCGACCCGTCGCGTCGCTCCACGTCGCAACCAACTGATCAAACACACGCTCCGAGTCCGGATGCTTGCCGATCTCCGCAATCACCTCGCGCTCTTCATCCAGGAATCGTTGAACGATCTGGCTGGCGCCCGACGCCCGCCTCGCCGCCCCGCCCCCCGGCATGGGCAGGTTCACCCGGCCCGTGCCGATGAGGACTGCCGCCGCAGCCACTACGCCGATTCCGGCAACGGTCAACAGAAGCCCCGTTTTGTTCTTTGCCATGCCTAATCCGTGTCCTATGCTCTGCCGTGGGGGCTTCCATGGAAGGGAAGACCCCTTGGCACCCCGGGCAAACGGTTGTGTGGCAACGCTCGACCGCCCGATACGCCCCGTCCGGTTGCTGCCTCACGCGCAGACTCCGGCAGGAAACACGCCTCCGCGGACGTAAGGCCGCCCTCCCAGGAAGGGATTCCCGGATGGCTTCCCTCCCATCAGACACCGCCCCGCAGGGCGACAAGGCGCCTCCCGCGCCTCACACGAATCCCGTCCCCATGAAGGGCGCCCCTGTCCTCGCGCAGAGCCCCGATACGGCATACCAGCACCCCACCGTAGTTGCCGCACCTGCGGCCCAATGCGCTGCTTCATTCACACTAGCAGGCCCCGCCCCGTACGTCAAGGGCTCGCACAGCCCCCAAATCATCTCGTAAGGTTATGAACAGGGCTTGGCCGTGGGAATGGGGTCCGCGTTTTTCCGCGCAGGACCCGCAGCGGTGT